>PWOI01000127.1 GCA_003557485.1 Elusimicrobiota bacterium
AGCTCCGGCACTGCATTGTGAAAAATGAAAACAACCTGTCCGGGGTTTCCGGAACAGGTATCCCGGGCCTTGATGAAATATTTGACGGGCTGAGAATAGGCGACAATGTTGTATGGCAGATAGACAGCATAGAAGATTACCGGCACCTTGCTTCGGCCTTTGCCGGTGAAGCGGTAAAAAATAATAAAGAAGTCGTATATTTTCGGTACGCTTCCCACAAAGAACTTATTTCTTCCGGAAAAGGTATAGAAACTTTCACTTTTGATCCCGCCAGAGGTTTTGAGGCCTTTACCACAGCGGTAAGCGAGGTAATAGAGCTAAAAGGCAGGGGCGTTTACTATGTTTTTGATTGTCTTTCCGAACTGCTTACTGCCTGGGCTACCGATCTTATGATAGGCAATTTTTTTATGGTTGCCTGCCCGCGCCTATTTGAACTTGATACAATTGCCTATTTTTCCGTTATGCGCAACCGGCATTCACATAAAGCGCTTGCCCGCATACGTAAAACGACCCAGGTTCTGGCAGATGTTTACCGCCATAGCAGCTCTTTCTATATCCACCCTCTTAAGGTTGAAAACAGGTACTCTCATACAATGTTTCTTCCGCACCGCCAGGACGGCAGCAGCTTTAAGGCGGTAAAAGAGAGTATAAAAGCCGTTGAACTGCACTCAAGTATCCGGGGAAAAGGAATAGTCTCGGTAAAAAGGAATCTTGACTACTGGGACAGATTGTTTATGGAGGCTCAGGAACTTTCCGTGGAGCCCGGAGATTCGGAAAGGTCCCGTTCTATGGCAGACCGGCTCTGCAGGATTATGGTAACTGAAAATCCCAGGATTCTTTCACTGGCAGAAAAGTATTTCAGTTTGAAGGACCTTCTTGAAATAAGGTACCGGCTTATAGGAACGGGTTATATAGGCGGAAAATCCGCGGGTATGCTGATTGCAAGAAAAATTCTTTCAAAGGATAAACAGCTTAACTGGGATGGCCTGTGCGAACCCCACGATTCGTTTTTTATAGGGTCTGATATATTTAATACCTATCTGGTAGAAAACGGGTTATGGAAACTCTATATGAAACAAAAAAATCCCGAAACCTATTTTTCTGCCGCTGAAGAATTGAGAGAGAGTCTAAAAGAAGGACATTTCCCGGACGAAGTAAGGGAGCATTTTCAGCAGATTGTAGAGTATTTCGGTTCATCTCCCCTTATTGTAAGGTCAAGCTCCCTGCTTGAAGACGCCTACGGGAACGCATTTGCCGGGAAATATGACAGTGTTTTCTGCGCCAGCCGCGGCACGCCCTCGCAGAGGTACAATGATTTTGAAAACGCGGTAAGAACGGTTTACGCAAGCACAATGAGCCGGGACGCTCTTACTTACAGGAAAATGCAGAACCTGCATATGTCGCGGGAGCAGATGGCCCTGCTTGTTCAGCGTGTTTCCGGAGAACATCACAAAAAATATTTTTTTCCTATCGCTGCCGGGGTGGGGCTTTCCCATAACACTTATGTATGGAACGAGAAACTTTCTCCGGAGGCAGGTATGCTCCGGCTTGTTTTCGGCCTGGGAACCAGGGCGGTTAACCGGGTTGAAGGAGATTACCCGAGAATGGTAGCTCTGGATGATCCGGAAATACGCCCGTATTCGGGGGAGGACCATATGAAGTTTTCGCAGCGTAAGGTTGACGTGATAAGCATTGATGAAAATTCCCTTTCTACTGTACCCTTTATGGAACTTCTTCGGCAAACCGGAAATATAGATATGGCCCTGGTTGCTTCAAGGGATTATGGCGCACCGGGTTTTGAAGCAGCCAAAGAAAACTGGGTGATTACGCTTGACAACCTGATAGCAAGAAAAGATATCACAGAAACTTTCAAAAGTATATTCAAAACTCTTGAAACCGCTTATAATTATCCGGTGGAGATAGAGTTTACAATAAATTTCTTCGGAGAAGAGGAGCCTAAAATTAATCTTCTGCAGTGCAGGCCGCTTCAGACCAGGACTACAGGAAAAAGAATAGAAATAGAGGCGGCTACTGAAAACATGGATATTTTTTTTAGCGCCAAAGGTAATTTTATAGGAGGGAACCTCTCCCTGCCCGTTAAAAAAATAGTTTATATAAAACCTGAAGAATATATCCTCCTGGATCAAAGGGATAAATACCAGGTAGCGAGAATAACAGGTATGATTAACGGCCTTACCGACAGGGCCCGGGACCCTTCAATGCTTATCGGGCCGGGCAGGTGGGGAACAACTACTCCTTCGCTGGGCGTGACAGTCAGTTATTATGAAATTAATAACTTCAGCTTTCTTATAGAAACATCTCTGCCCGAAAGCAATTTTATGCCGGAATTCTCATTTGGTACGCATTTCTTTCAGGATATAGTAGAGGCCGATATTTTCTATGCCGGCCTTATGGAAGGAAAGGAAACAGCAGGACCTGACACAGCGCTGCTGGAATCCCTTAAAAACAGTTTTACCGATATTCTTCCGGAGTATGCGAAATATGAAAATGTCATAGGCGTATATGACGTTTCGGAGCTTGAAATGAAACTTCTTTCCGATATCCGGCTGCGTAAGTTTCTCTGCGTTTTCAAGAAGAAATAAGACTCGGACCCTCCGCCCTGTAGATTCCTTTTGAAGGTATTTTTTACAGACTTTCCTCTGCCCGCCATTTCTTTAATAGTAAAAATATTAACAGCTAAACAATAATTTTCCAATCATCCTCACGGTAAAAAACCCTATGGTTTCACCCGTGATAAATCTCCGGTGCAATCTCTATACTTGACAATATTAGTAAATTTTATTATAAGTTTATTAATAGTTAAATACTAATATATTATAAACTATTTTTGAGTTTAAATATTATAAAAAGGTAACATATAATGAGATTTAAAAACTTACAATGCAGAGAATGTCAGAGAAAATATCCGGCAGAGGCTATTTACGTCTGTGAATACTGTTTTGGCCCCCTGGAGGTTATCTATGATTATGAGAATATAGATATTTCCCGGGAGTCGATATCAAAAGGGCCTTTAAGTCTCTGGCGCTACAAGCCCCTTCTTCCTGTTCATACTGACAGCCCCGTTACTATAGGGGAAGGGCTGACTCCTCTTGTCAGGGCCGGCAACCTCGAGAAAGAGCTTGGAATTAAAGAACTCTATATAAAGAATGACTCTGTCAACCCTACATTCTCATTTAAAGACAGAGTAGTTACTGTGGCAGTTTCCAGGGCAAGGGAGCTGGGGTTTGATACTGTGGCCTGCGCATCTACAGGGAATCTCGCCTGTTCTGTGGCTGCATACGGTAAAAAAGCCGGGCTGAAAACAGTGGTTTTTATTCCCGCTGATCTTGAGAAGGGAAAAGTAATCGGGGCAGGTATATACCAGCCTCACCTGGTGGGGGTTAAGGGAGATTACGACCAGGTAAACCGCCTCTGCGGCGAACTGGCGGGAACCTTCAACTGGGGTTTTGTGAATGTAAACCTGCGCCCCTATTATGCCGAGGGCTCCAAGACTCTGGGTTTTGAGGTGGCCGAACAGCTTGGTTTCAGGGCGCCGCGTCAGGTTGTTGTGCCGATGGCATCGGGTTCTCTCCTTACCAAGATATACAAGGGATTAAAGGAATTTGAAGAGCTGGGAATAATAGATGAAGCCGGAACCCGGTTTTTCGGCGCCCAGGCCGCCGGAGCCGATCCCATAGCCGAAGCTGTCAGGAAAGACGAAGATATCATAAGGCCCGTAAAAGTGAAAACTATTGCCAAATCACTGGCTATCGGAAACCCTGCCGACGGCTATTACGCCTGGAATGTCATTAAGAAATCCGGAGGCTATGCAGCTTCTGTCAGCGATAATGAAATTGTGGAAGGGATAAAACTTCTTGCCTCCACCGAAGGAATATTTACCGAAACCGCGGGCGGGGTTACGGTTGGATCGTTGAAAAAACTTATTGAAGCCGGGAAGATAGACCCGGACCTTTCAGTTGTTATATATATAACCGGCAATGGACTCAAGACCCAGGAAGCGGTTGAGAAAAGCGTTTCTAAAATAGAGGAGATCGATCCTTCTCTTGAATCGTTTAAAGAAACCTGTCCTTGGGCAGGGTGATATTAAAAAAGGAGTAGAAAATATGGCAAAAGTAAAGATACCGCAGCCGCTGAGAAATCTTACGGGCGGCAATAATGAGGTCTCCCTGACGGGAAGTAAAGTCGGAGAGGTTCTTTCGGAACTGGAAAAGGAATATCCTTCAATAAAAGAAAGGTTGAGGGATGACGAAGGGAAGCTTAGGAGATTTATAAATATATTCGTCAACGGAGATGACATAAGGCATCTTGAAGGTGAGGCTACACCGGTAAGTGACAGCGACGAAATAACTATACTTCCGGCCATAGCTGGGGGCTGATATGGCAAGAATAAAAAAACAGCTTGATTTGATTTTTCCCGAAGAACAGGTAAAGGAACCGGTCATATACAGGGTGAGCAAAGAATATGATGTTGTTTTCAATATCCGCCGGGCAAAAGTTACGGAAACCACTGGGGAACTGGTCCTGGAATTTGAGGGAGATGAGGGTGAAGTGGAGAAGGCCGTAGAGTATCTTTCCGGGAAAGGGATAAGGGTTCAGCCCCTTACCCATGACATAGTGGAGTAAATACAGTAGATACAAACAGATATATAAGGCAGCAGCTTTTTAAACCCGTAGGAGAAGAAGGGCAGCGGAAACTGCAGGCTTCAAAAGCGGTTATTGTGGGATGCGGCGCCCTGGGTTCAAGGGTCAGTGAAGAACTTGTGCGTTCCGGCTGCGGTACTGTCAGGATAATAGATAGGGATTTCATAGAACTGTCAAATCTTCAGAGGCAAGTCCTTTTTACCGAAGAAGATGTAAGAGAGAACCTTCCCAAGGCGGTTGCCGCCGGAAAGCATCTGGGAGAAATAAACTCTGAAGTAAAAGTAGATGCAGTAGTAGACGATTTGAATTTCTCAACAGCAGAAAAGTACCTCTCCGGGGCAGATATAATTCTTGACGGGACAGATAACCTGGAAGTTCGGATGGTTATTAATGATTACGCCTGGAAAAACGGAATTCCATATATCTACGGCGCGGCGGTTTCATCATACGGAAGCACAATGAACATTATTCAGGGAAAAACGGCATGTCTTCGGTGTCTCTACCCTTCTCTCCCTCCCCCGGGAGAACTGGATACCTGTGATACTGCGGGAGTTATATATCCCGTTCCGGGAGTTATAGCGTCAATAGAAGCGGCAGAAGCAATAAAATTTCTGACCGGGAATAAGTTGAGGGAGGGCCTTCTTTTCATAGATCTCTGGAGCGGCCGTTTTGAAAGCTTTAAAACCAGTTCATACGGGGAATGTCCCTGCTGCGCTCTTGGGAATTTTGAGTTCCTTACTTCCGGTAAAGGAAAAAGAATAACCACACTCTGCGGCAGGAACGCTATACAGATTACCCCTGTTGAGGGAGAAGGGGAAATAAATTTTAATGAACTGAAAGAAAAACTTGACCGTGTAGGCAGGACTGAAGGTAATAAATTTATAATGAAGTTTAAAGCAGAAGGTTATGAGATAAGTATTTTCCGCAACGGAAGGATTATAATCCAGGGAACAGACGATATAAATAAGGCAAGGAGCCTCTATTCCAGGTTCATAGGCGAATGAATGCCCGAAGTGAAAACATAATATATTTTGATAACGCAGCTACCTCCTGGCCAAAGCCGGAGACTGTCTATAATTCTCTCTGCAGTTTTCTTAGGGAAAAGGGTGCAAATCCCGGCCGCAGCGGCCACCGGCTGGCCCAGGAAGCCGAGTGGGCTGTAGAGGAAACCAGAAATATTCTTGCAGATTTTTTTGGGGTTGAAAAGAGTGAAAGAATAGTATTTGCCCTTAACTGCACCGATGCTCTTAATATTGCCATACACGGGGTTGTGAAGAAAGAAACACATGTTGTTACTACAGCTCTTGAGCATAACTCGGTTACCCGTGTATTGAATGAACTTAAGGATAGAAAGTCGATCCGGGTTTCGGTTGTAGAGCCCGACAGTAAAGGTTATATAAGGCCGTCTTTGATCTCGGAAAAAATAAAGAAAGACACCTCACTTATAATCATCAACCACGCCTCCAATGTTACCGGCGCCATTCAGCCGGCCGGTGAAATTGCTCAAATTGCCCGAAGGAAGGGAATCCCTCTTCTGCTTGATGCGGCCCAGTCATCCGGTGTGGTGGACCTTGATCTAAAAAAGTCCGGAATAACACTCTGCGCCTTTCCCGGTCATAAAGGCCTTTTAGGGCCTACAGGAACCGGTGGACTTTATGTATCAGAGGATGTTGATATCTCTTCCTTTCGCCAGGGAGGGTCCGGGAGTGATTCATCCTTGCCGCGTCAGCCGGAGGAATATCCTTTCCATCTGGAAGCCGGGACTCAGAATACCTCTGGGATAGCGGCTCTTGCTGAAGGAGTGAAATATGTTAAAGATAATTTTAAAGAAATAAAGAAAACGGAAGAGGAAATTCTTTCTTTTCTTTTAGAAGAATTTGAAAAAATTACCGGATTGAAGGTGTATGGGTCCAAGTCGACAGGTAGCCGCCTGGGCGTCATTTCGATAAATTTGAAGGGGTGGTCTCCTGATGACCTCGGGGCTGTACTGGACGAGAATTTCAACATAGCGGTGCGTAGCGGGCTGCACTGCGCTCCCGGAGCACACCGGTGTTTGGGAACTTTTCCGGAGGGGACGGTAAGGATTTCCTGCGGTCCGTTCAATACTTTGTCCCAGGCCGAGGTTCTCGTTCGGGCTCTGCGGGAAATAGGAAAGTAAAAGAAAGGAAGAATGTGACAGATGAAAGAAAAGATGTTCGGTAAAATAAGCGAAAAAGCGGTAACAAGGGCTATTGTTGAAGAGTTTTCCCGGCAGTTCTCAGATTATGTGGAATCAGACTGCCTTATTATAGGGGGCGGCCCTTCCGGCCTGATATTCGCCCGGGACCTTGCAGAAAAAGGTTACAAGGTTCTTGTTGTTGAGCGCAATAACTACCTGGGAGGCGGTTTCTGGTTGGGCGGATACCTTATGAACAAGATAACGGTAAGGGCTCCTGCCCAGAAAATACTTGAAGAACTGGAAATTCCCTACACTACCAGAGAGGAAGGGCTTTTTGTAGCTGACGGCCCTCACGCCTGTTCTGCCCTGATAAAAAGCTCCTGTGACGCGGGGATAAAGATAGCAAATATGACTACCTTTGACGATCTGGTATACAGACAAGGGAAGGTTGGGGGGGCAGTTATAAATTGGACTCCTGTTGAATCTCTGCCAAGGCAGATCACCTGTGTTGACCCTATAGCTATGGAGTCCGCAGTTCTGGTGGACGCAACCGGCCACGATGCGGCGGTGCTTAACAAATACATAGAAAGAAAAGGGGAGAAACTTCCCGGTTTCGGAGCTATGTGGGTTGAAGAATCCGAGGAGGCAATTGTTGAACATACCGGCAATTTTGCCCCGGGCCTTTATGCCTGCGGGATGGCGGTATCTACCGCTTACGGTCTGCCCAGAATGGGGCCCACTTTTGGTTCAATGCTTGCCTCGGGAAGAAAGCTTGCCGGGATTATAGATAAGGATCTATCTAAATGCCGGTAAGGCATATACGGTTCGGGTAAACCTTTGAGAGATGAAATAAAACAGGTAACTATAGTAAACGAAAGCCCTCTCGATGAAATAAAAATTGTTTCCAGTCTCCGGGATATCATAGGTGCTGCCGGCAAAGAGAAGTTAAAAATAACTGCTATCCAGCAGAAGATCCTGCCCGGCTGTGGCGGTGATACAG
>PWOI01000068.1 GCA_003557485.1 Elusimicrobiota bacterium
ACTGCGGATGCAGACTCATCTGCCAGCTTTGAGGATATAATCTTCAGTGCAGGCGCAACGGAAAAATCCCCCATCTGCCTTGCGTAGGCAAGGGTTATCGCAAGATCCTGGGCAGAGTAGTCTTTGCCGGTTTCGTAACCCCGCCAGTCGTACCCCTCCTCTTCTCCTACTGAAAGAAGGTTTACGCCCATAGCGGCAAACCCGCCGGCGAGTGGATAACCTGCAGCAAAGTTCTGGTAAGTTATATCCTCAAACCACTGCGTATAGGAAAGAGAAAACCTCATCTGTCTGCAGTGTGCAAGCCCGGCAGGGTTCCAGTAAATAGAATCAAGCTCGCCGGCAACTCCGCCGTAGGCCTCTCCCATGGCCGAAGCCCTGGCCCCTACGGGAATCCTCAGAAATGCCGCAGCGCTATCTCCGGCGGCAGAAACAAAACCCGCACTGTTAACCGCTACAGCAACCGCAGATACAATTATTATCAGTTGTTTTTTCATTATTTCACCACCATAAATTTACCCGTCTTCACCCCGGACACATCCGGACTTGTTACCGTATACACATAGACTCCGGAAGCGACTTTGCCGGCCCCCGGCCAGCTTGCCGCCGCTCCGGACGAGTGTTTAATTTCCTCAACAAACTCGCCTGCAATATTGAATATCGTTATAACCGCATTCTCCGGCAGGTTTCCAAAAGTAACTCCCCCACCTGCAGAAGCGCCGTAGACGCTGTCGCCGGGTTTAAACGGGTTCGGATAGACATAAATGTCTTTCAGTGTGCTTACGGGAATAGATACAACCTTGAAAACCGAAAGCCTGTTGAGGCTAGCCTCTATCCAGTTGTTTTCGGAATCAAGTTCGTAATCTTCAATAAACTCCCACCTGCCTTCACCGACATTCAGCCTTACAACCCTGAAGGTCCGTTTGTCCGGCAGTTCAAAACCCGCCGGCAAGTAGAACCTTAGCTTTATGGACCCGGCTGCCAGGCCGTCATAATCCACCTCGTTTCCAAAAAGATCAACTATTTTGTAATTATATGCGGCAACCACTTCGTACGATCCTTCTTCCAGTCTGCCGTCGGCAAGCTTTTCAGCGTTTTTCTCACCGCCTGTCAATTCAAGCACCATCCCTGCAGTATTATCACCGAACGTCCCTCCGGTAACCCTGAGTTCCGCAATAAGTACATTGTTAACCATATGAGCGCTGGTGTAATCGTTACCCTTCGGATTGACTGTGTACAAAGTCTTTGTACTAAAACTTATGTGATCCGTTTCAACCTCATCACCATTAAAAGCACTTACCCGCCAATAATAGTCGGTAAAGTGTTCCAGTCCGGTATCGGTAAATTCAGTAGCTGTAAGATTATCAGCAAAGTTTACACGCACTGCAACTCCGGTTGTGAAGTTCTCATCCAAAGCACGCTCAACTTTCCACCTGGTATAAGGAGGATTGTCATTATTGCCCCAGCTGACAGTAACCGAAGAAGTATAAACAGAGTCAACTGAAGGCAAAACCGGAGGATTTGAAAGGGTATAGACATAATCAGGAGGCGTATCTTCACTTTCACCTCCCTTGTACACTCTCAAAAAGCGATAGTATGAGGTGTTTACTTCAAGACCGCTTTCAATATAGTAGGTCGCGTTTCCTGTTAACTCCGTTGCTTTAGCTCCTTCTACAGGACAATGAATATCTATTCTGGTAGTGAAATCATCGTTATTTACCCAATTCCATCTTATAGTATCTGTCCCAAGGGCTATATGATTTGCCTTTTCCCAGTCAGGAAATTCTATTCCCAGAAAGATCGGCTCGTCAAGCAAAGTAACCGATTCCACACCGCTGTGGTTTATCGCCCTTACCCTGGCGTAATACTCAGTATTATTCGGTATAATATCGGTAAAAGCAGCCATTCCCGCTCCAAAAACCGTAACCGAACTCACTTTATTTTCAGTAAACCCCTGGTCAGTAGCTATATCAACGATCACCACTGTATCTTCCGGGTTGACAGGCACGGCTGACGTGGACCATACCACTTTAAGGCTGGTTATAAGAACTTCATCCCATTCCGTATCAACTACAGCAGCGGCAAGCGTGACAAAGGCATCAGACCACTCGCTTGCTTTTTCGTCGCCGCCATGCCCTAGAACTTTCAGGCGGGCAAAATAAGTAGTATTTGGAGTAATCCCGTCAAGGTTGATGGCCCCATCAGCATTTAATCCTTCATGACAGTAAAAAGTCCCTTCTGCCGCTTCCTTGTTATACGTTACCTGTAGAAGATAGCGCGTATCATCAGGATTCGGCGGGGATGAAGAGTTCCACGGCACGGTTACGCTGCTTACAAATACATCCATTTCAGGCCAGTCCGGCACCGGCATAGAACACAAGGTAACTTCCACCTCGTCAATAAAAGCAATTGTTATTGCTCCGGCATAACTAACTGCACGTATTTTGCCGTAATAGGTCGTATTTGGAATTAATCCGCTTATAATTGCAGATCCGGCACCCCTTATTGTCTCCGAACTTCTTACCGTTCCCTCAGCAAAACTGCTGTCGGTTGAAAGCTTTACTATATAAAGTGTCTCTTCGGGATTTTCAATATCGTCCCAAGCTACCGTTATGCTACTAACGAATATACTGTCCCAGCGCGGCGCGGGGGGAGCGCAACGTAATATATTAGACCCGATAGCAATTGAGGATGTTTCATCCCCTGCGTGGCTTCTTGCTCTAACCCTGGCGTAATATGTAGTATTGGGGGTCAACGACTCTATAATGACAGAACCTTCGCTGCGCTGCGCCTGCGCGCTGCTGGTTACAACACCGAAACCGTCATCCTCCGACAACTCAAAAATATAAAGAGTATTGTCAGGGTTATTGTCCATTGGAGTCCAGGTTAAAGTTACACTGCTTGAATACACATCCCATTCAACATTTACAAGGTCAGGGTCGGCACATCCCGTTACCTTAGGTTGGTCAATGTTAACCGTCGTATAGTCGCCCGCCCAGTTAATAGCGCTAAGCCTGCCGTAGTAAGTGGTATTTGGATTAAGACCTGGAACAACTGCAAGAAGATCGGCTTCAGTGCCAATCGGAGCCGGTTTAATATCGCCCAGGAACCCGGAAGATGTTGACACTTCGGCCAGGTAGAAGGTATCAGGAGGGTTTGGAGGAAACGGCACATCCCAGTCAATCCTTAAGTTATTAATTCTTTTTTCCGCGTCCCACCTGGGAACAGGTTCGTTTGCCTTGGTTACTGCCGAGAAAGGTTCAGACCAATCAGTTTCATTTCCAGCAGCATCTCTAACCTTTTCCTTGAAATAGTAAGTAGTATTAGGACTAAGTCCAATATAGGGAGGTCTCATGTTGGTAAAATAGTCATACCCCATTACTGTACCAAAAGCCGGATCCGTAGAACCAACACTCATCCAAGGTGTGGAGTGCATTCCGCTACCGGTATCATATGCGGTAAAATATGAAGGAGTTGCAGAGTTTTTTGTAGTTTCTACGGACTCTACACCGAAATTAACAGGAGGCGCAGTATCAAATTTAACCTCTATATCCCCGTCGTTGGCATATGCCCAGGCGCTGCTGAAACCGTCCTCATCAATGCTCCTTACTCTCCAATAATACGACTTGTCTGTCTTAAGTCCTGTAAGTATCTGATGATATGCGGCATCATCGTCCCGATAGTTCGGGTCAGACATAAATTCGCCTGCAAGAGGAGAATAACCGGGTGAGGTTGACCACTGGATATGAAAACTCATTTCCTTATCAATATCGTAGTTTCGCATTTTAAAATGCATATAAGGATTGCTATTTGTCCATGAGCCCATTGAGATCAGATTGGTAATTGAACTCTCTGTTCTACCCTGGAGAAGATTTGAGGGAGACCGGGGCGGGCCGGATACACATCGCAGGGATACGGCCTCGGAGGGGATCCCGTTTGCCTTAACAAAAAGCTTCCAGTAACCCCTTGGAAGATCAGCAGGAACAGTAAAGGATATCTGGGAGCCGGCATCTGCCCAGTCAAGGGCGTAAACGCTGGGAGTGACATCCAAAAGCATCCCTCCTTCCGACATGGGACCTACGTTACCCGAGGTAAACTTCTGCAGGTAAACCCGGGGATAGTTTACTTCAGCGCTGTTTGAAGTACCCGAACTTCCTTCAAAATTTGTTTTCAGGCGGGAACCGATAATTGTATATGTCCCCCCCCGTACTATGTCGGTTACCGCGGCGCCGTTCTTTCTTACTTCGGTTATTGAAGGCTGCAGAGCGGAAGAAACCGCAGCGTAGTCATATTCAGTATAAGATACGATATCCGCAGTATCATTGTGCTCGGTCCAGCCTCCGGCAAAAAGTACCCTAGCGTCAAAAAGAAGGGTCCCGGTATGCCAGTGTCTGCCCGTAGACATGGTAGCGGATATTTTTGTAACAGTGCTTAAGTTATGGTCATAAATGTCCGCCGTATCTCCGTGCGGAGACTGATGATGACCGGTTATTATAACTCTGCCGTCCGGCATTAGCGCAGATGTCGGGTATCACCGTTGAGAAATAAGAGACGGGCCCGGGCTGAAGGTATCCGCAACAGGATCATAGATGTAAACCCTCTGGTTATCCATTCCTCCTGCAAGGACTACTTTTCCGTCCGCCAGAAGAGTGGCGGTGTGGTGTTGCATCAGAGTAGGTATTGCTCCGGCAGGGCTAAATTCCCCTGTTTCATAACAGAATAAATCCGAACTTGTATTTGCCCCAAAATTGCCCACACCACCTGCCAGAAGGACTTTTCCATTCATAAGAAGCGTAGCGGTATGTTCTGACCGGGAATCGCTCATAAGATTTTCTACAGGAGTAAATTTTTCCGTATCCGGATCAAATATTTCAGCTGTATCGGAACGTGTATTTAATGCTATTTCACCGCCGGCTATAAGAACTCTACCATCAGGAAGAAGGGTTGCTGTATGGAAGGAGCGCGGAGAAGACATAGTTGATGTAAGAACCCGGGAGTCCCTGGTGTCCAGGTTGTAGATTTCCGCTGTATTAAGCCGGCCGGCGGGGGATTCGCCGCCTGTTATAAGAATATTGTTTTCCATCAGTAATGTAGCGGTATGAAAGGCCCTTGAGGATACAAGGTTCCCGTAACTGGAATCAAAACTGCCGGAAGAGGGATCAAAAACCTCAACAGATGACAGTCCATCTCCACCTGAGAGAAAAACTTTTCCATCCGGCAGCAATGTATGTGAATGCCCTAATCTTCCCGTCTCCATTGAGTCGCCCCCGTCAACTGCTTCAAAAACTCCTCCTGAGGGCTGCAGTATTTCCGCATAATTAAGTCCGCTCGTATTGTCGCTGTTCCTGCCCGAGCAGGCAAAAACCTGGCCGCCGGGAAGCAGCACAGCCGAAAAACCTCTCCTTTCAAAATTCATATCAGGTCCTGCAGAAAATAAACCGCTTGAAGGATCATATATCTCGGTACTTTTAAAAGTAACTCCTCCCGTAGCTATATATCCGCCTGCCAGAAGTACTTTTCCGTCAGGCAGCAGTGTGGCCGTGTGATAAGCCCTTGTTGACACCAAAACTCCTGTATATGTGAAAGTTCCTTCCCCAACGCTATACAGTTCTGCAGTATTTGTATATGTATTGGATGCCGTTCTACCCCCCGCGATCAAAATATCACCATCTGGAAGGAGGGTCGCGGTATGGTTGTAACGAGTGGAGTTCAAGTCACCGTTCGTAAGGGTAAATGAGTTATCGGAAGGGTTAAAAATTTCTGCGTCACTGCCTCCCGTCCCTCTGCCCCCTGCAAGCAAGACAACTCCATTAGATGTGAGAGTTGCTGTATGTTCGCATCTTGATTTTTGCATAGTATGAGACGTTAGAACTTTGGTTGCATGGTTATATACCCTCGCTGAACTTTGAAAAACCCCGGAACTTATCCCACCGGCAATTAGAACATTGCCATTAGGCAAAAGGGTCGCTGTATGGTTTGCTCTTGAACCAAAACCGGTAACTTTTGTTATGCTGTTATCGGATGGATCAAATATGTCTGCCTCATCCAGGTTTTCAGGAGATGCTATCAAACTGTAATATCCGCAGCCAAGCAGAACCGTTCCGTCAGGAAGAAGGGTAGCGGTATGGCCATACCTTACAGTACTCATTTCACCGGCTGCCGTAAAAGAATTTTCAGCAGGATCGTATATTATCAGGTCATCCAATATTTCATCAAGTCGTCTCCCCCCTGCGATAAGTACTTTACCATTAGGAAGAAGAGTGACTGTATGTTCATACCTTTGAAGCCCGCTTACAAAACCTGAATCAAACCAGTCAGCCGAATAGGCACTTTTTATCTCCCCCATCACAACCACACAAACCAACATCAAACCTATCATGCAGATCTTCTTCATCACGTTTTCTCCTTCGGATATAACAAAGTTCCTTAAACTTTCAGTTCTATATTAAAATGTCTTTTTCTGTATGTCAGTGACCTGGGTCACACTTAAACTGCAACTGGCGTATTTAGGCGGGAACGCCTGCCGGGCCTAGGTATTTCAGTACGCAGTTTTAATTTTTAAAAAACAATTTTTATTAAAATTTATTTTCCCTCTAATGTCAAGCTTTTTCAGTTCAACCATTGTGAAAAATGGTTTTTGCCGTTTTTTTGTTCATACCCCTTGTAAGAGGCAGCTTTTTTGATTATAGTATAATAATATGAAAAAAAGCAGCTTCAATAACATTTTATGGATGACATAAAACGTTACAAAGAGGAAAACCGCAAGCTTGCCGAATGGAAGCGAAAGCTTTCTCTTATTCTTGAGTATTCCGGAAGGATATCCGCTTCTTCAGACCTTGCCGATATACTTAAGGTTATTACCAACGAAACACGGGATGTTTTACAGACAGACCGGTGCACGGTATTCCTGCTCGATAAAAGTAGAAACGAACTCTACAGCTGGGTCGCTCACGGGCTGGGCCGAAAAAAAATAAGGTTCCCCGCAAATACCGGACTTGCCGGGGCCGCTGCCACCAATGGAAAAACAATTAATGTCAAAGACGCCTACAGCGACCGGAGGTTTAACCCTGAAATAGACCAGAAAACCGGGTACTACACAAAATCAATATTATGCGTACCTATGCGTAATCAATTAGGACAGGTTATCGGTGTTTTTCAGGTACTCAACAAAAAAGACGGTTACTTTACTAAACAGGACGAAGAGATGCTCAGGCTTCTCTCCAGCCAGGCCTCCGGTATTATTGAGAATGCCATGCTTTACGAAGAGATGAAGAAATCCTTTAAATCATTTATAAACACTCTTGCAGAGACCGTTGACGCCAGGGATCCGCTTACCGCCGGGCACTCGTCGCGCGTATGCGCCTACTCCCTTCTTATAGCCGACAGGATGGGTTACAGCGACAAGGACAGGGAAAGGCTCCAGTACGCAGCGCTTCTTCATGACCTTGGAAAGATAGGAGTAAAAGAAGCGGTCCTGACAAAACCAGGACGGCTTGACAGTGACGAATCCACTCATATACAGACACACACAGCAGTCACAAGAAAAATACTGGAACGCACATATTTTCAGCACGGCTTCAGGAATATACCCATTATCGCTTCTTCTCACCACGAAAACGTGGACGGCACGGGATACCCGCAAAAGCTTAGGGGAGAAGAAATACCGGAAATATCACGAATAATGGCTGTAGCCGACGTATTTGACGCCCTTACCTATAAACGGCATTACA
>PWOI01000030.1 GCA_003557485.1 Elusimicrobiota bacterium
AACCTATACCGCCGCGGTTTTCTCTTACGCGGCATGCACCTCTCCGGCCTTCTGCAAGCTCACACTCTTTAGGACAGAGAACACATTTAACTTTTCCGGAACCCAATGTGCGGAACCATTCTGAACGCTTTGCTTTTATAAGCCCTTTGCTGGCGCCGGGAATTGAGTCCTGAAGCGCCCGGCATACACCAGTCCCCAAAACACCTGCTGCAAAAGCTGCACCGCAGGCGCCGGCGGCGTATTTTATAAAATTGCGTCTTTCAAATTTTTTTTCTGCCATATTACCCTTACTATTAATATTAATAAAAAAGCTGCAACTCCCGCAAACATAGCCAGGAAACAACAGGTCGCTATACCCATAACCGGAGCTATAAAAACGCTAGCTGCCAGAGCTCCGATACAGGCTCCCATAAGCTCAATTCCGTAAACATATCCTGCAGATTTTTCCGCACTTGTTCCTGTGATTAAAAGGCATTCGGCAGCCAGAGGAAAATCCATTCCATTTACAAGGCCTGCCGTAAATGTAAACAGAGCAAAAAGTATAAAAACCGCACCTGGATAGCGCATTCCTCCTGCTTCCGGAAGCAGAAATGCAAGAAGCCCTGCCAGAATAGCTATAAGAAGCTGGAGACTAGCCAGTGTACTAAGATTTGATTTATCTTTTATATACCTGTTAGAAATATACGTACCAAACGAAAGACCGAACATAAAAAGGGCTATTATCAGGCCAACTGTTTCATATACAAATCCGTATATGCTCTGAAAAGAAAAAATAAGGGCTATCTGAAGCATCATAGTAGAAAAGCCGGTTGTAAAGACCGCAAAAAGAACAGAAAATCTGACCGGCGCTTCGGAATCCTCCCGTTTCGGATAAATCCGCATAAGAATAAGGATCAGGAACGGGAGAAGAGTAAAAGGCAAAAACCGGTTAAAGTTTACTTCCTGAAGTAACTTAAAAGTCTGGGTTTTCCCGGCTCGGGTAAGCTGTTCCCAGAACATCAGCGTGTAATAATATCCTATAGGCCTGAAATCGGAGTTTATGAAAAAACGCTCCGAAACAGAAGGAAGGCGTTTTTCTTCCTCAATCTGTTTTTCTAAAGTAGGGGGCATAACAGGACCGGGCCTGGGCCCTTCAATATGAGCATCAGGGCTGCGGCCGTGGTTCCGGAGAACCCAGTTTACCCTTCGGATTTGAGAGTCCTGCAGAAATGAATAGAAATATGCCCCTGAAAAACCTTTTGTGCGGATCCCGCGGCTCGAAAATCTCTCAGAGAGCTCTGATGCATCAACTGTTATTTCTCCTTTTTCATCTGAAGCTATAAAAAACATAAACCGCTCGCCGGCCGCAAGAACCTGGGGGAAAACACTCTTTAGGGTGTGGTATATTGCAGTATTACGGTTTGCTATTGCTCTGCCTCTAAGGTCTGGAGTTGATACCACCCCGGTAACCAGTACCCCGCCCGGATTCAACACTCTGCTTATCTCACTGAAAAACTCTTCTGTATAAAAACGGTTAAGCACGGCAGTAGCAGGATCCGGAAAGTCTACTATAACCATATCATATGAATTCCGAAGGGTTTTTATAAAAAGCCGGCCGTCAGCGTGTATCAGGTTGACATCTTCACGTTGAAGCGTATCAAAAGTAGAACGTGAAACATAAGGCAGGGCAGCATCTGTAAGAACCCTGTCCAGCTCCAAATAATCAATTCTTTCAACGGGATAAAGGGCCAGCTGGCTTAATATTCCTCGCAGTCCGCCGCCTACCAGAAGAACTCTTACCGGGTTTTGGTGCTGCATCATTGACAGATGAGTAAAAAGAAATGCATCCTGTTCTTCCAGGTCAGAGAGTATTTTATCGGGGCCTGCCGTACTGAATACAAGGTGCCCGCTCTGAAAGAAACTGTACTGGCCATGAAGCTCTGCTACAGAAACAGTTCCGTGTTTTGAATTACGAACTTCAACGAGCCTGTGATTGGGCGCAAAGTTGTTCCACTGCAGAGCGTAACCCCATTCATCCACACTTCTCAAAAGAAAGAATCCCACTGCAAATAGAGGCAAAAGAAGAAGCATACGGCGGCTCATAATAAATGCTGCCCCGGCCATTAATGTTCCTGCAAGAAAAGCGGACTGAAGAGGAGTAAGATAATGAACCATCAGGAAGGTAAAAAGAACGCCTCCGATCATATTTCCGGCGGCCTCTCCCATATAAGTGAAACCTGCTCCGGAAGTGTCATTTACCCCTTTTTTCTTTCTTCTTATTTTTGCAAGTACAACAAACTGAACTCCAAGAAGGATGCAGACAGGCGCTGCAACAATAAAACACGATAAAAGTATATCGTAAAGAGAAAGGTATGCACCTGGAATAATATCAAAAAAACCCCTCAACGTTCTTATAACCAGTATCGTAGCAGGAAGAAAAACAACTATTCCCGCAGCGCTGAATTTAAATAAAACCTCAGGATTCGGAAACCGGTCGGAAACAAATCCCCCAATAAAGCTTCCTGCCGCTACCCAGACCATCCAGGCGGCAAGTATTATTCCTATTGTAAGTTCATTCCCCTGAAAGGCCATAAGAAACTCACGCAGAATGAGTACCTGTCCGACCTGGGAAACAAATCCCAGTAACAGAACCGACAAAGCGCTGCCCGGGATTGTTTTATTTTTTATTTTTCTCTGCACTTTTGATGGATAATAAACCAGTATTTAAAAAGCCCTTCTTCGTATCTTTTGTAATCACCGTACCTTTCCCTGACTATATCCCAGTACTTTTCATTATGTTTTTTTTCAATCAGGTGAGTCAATTCGTGGTGCACAATGTATTCTATAAATTCTTCGGGAAGCATTCGGGCGTAGCTGTTTACGGTCATATTTTTTTTATGGCTCATACTAGCCCAGTTGGTGGTCATCTTTTTGACAAGTATCTTATTTACACAGAGGTTCATTTCGCCGGAAAGAATCGACACTTTTTCAACGAGCAGAGCCTTAAATTCCTTAAGAGTCCTTTTCCCGTATAGTTTCATATCGCTGCTGCTTTTAAGGGCATTCTCTATTTTTATATAATTATTATATATCCACCTATCGTGTTTTTTTATTACTTTTTTTTCATCTTTCATTTTAAGCGGAAGCACAACATGAAGCTGGCAGGTCTTGAACTCAAACCGGACATTTTTTACTTTTCTCCAGCTTGTTTTATAGGGGATGAGTTTATCTTTTATTCTTATTGTCTTATTCATATCCTGGAGTCGTCCTGAAAATCAAAACAAACGGATTGAATATATAAAGCAGTCGTAAAGGTTTTCGTAAAAACTATTTTCCGCTTTTTAAAGTCTCAAGAATCTCTTCCGAAGGATTGTTAGGGATAACGGCTATTGTCTCCCCGTTATACTCAAAGGTTTCCTTATCATCCCCGGTAATTTCACCTATAATTGCCGTGTTTTCGGTCTTAGACTTTATAGCATCCAGTACTTCATCTGCCGATTCCGGAGAAACCTGGACAAGATAACGCGCCTGGGTTTCGCAGATAAGGATTTCCTGCGGCGTGATTTCCTGAACAGAAACAGGCACGCAGGAGAGGTCAACCTTTGCTCCAAAACCGCCATACCTTGCGGATTCGCATACAGCAGCTCCTATTCCGGCAGCTCCCAGATCCGAACAGGCATTTATTTTCCCTGTGGCAAAGGCAGCAAGGACTGCTTCCATTGCAACTTTTTCTTCCTCAAATAAAGCCAGCGCGGGACGCATTTCATCAACGAGGCCTGCGCGGTAAAGAGTGTCGTTGCCGTCATTGCCAGTAACACCTATTATTATAATCTTATCCCCTTCATTTTTCGCAGGCTTGGTAAGGGGTTTTTCTGTGACCAGTTTCCCTATTACCGCCACTACAATCGCGGGAACAATATCCGAGAAAGAAGTTGAAAATCCTCCCCCCACCACAAAAACATCCATCCGGGAGCACATATCTTTTACGCCTTTAATCATCAGGTTGAGTCTTTCCTGGCTGCTCATCACTTTACAATTTCCGCACTCGCAGCGTTCCGAGAACCCGCATGGGCCTACAATAACTTCCTTCTCAAGCGGCCTTGTTCCAATAAAATCCAGAAGAAAGACAGGGCGGGCGCCCATAGCGACAACATCCCTCATCGCTCCGCCGGCGCCGGTTGCCGCAGCGTCATAGGGCCTGGGCACGGCAGGTGAACAATGACTTTCCATTTTACCTACAACAAACCCTTCCATTCCCGGCAACTGAAAAACCGCTGCATCGTCATTTGCTTCCGGCCCGACAACTAAAGCCCCCGGCCAGACTTTTTCTACCTGACGATTTAATTCCTGAAACCCCTTGAAGTCTATGACCTTATCAATATTGTGATGCAGATGTACAAATAATCCATGCATTAAAGCTTTTTCAATAGTATTCATTTTTTCCTTTCTTTCTCTTTCAACTTAATCACTATATGGTCGGGGTGGCCGGATTTGAACCGGCGGCCTCTGCGTCCCGAACGCAGCGCTCTAGCCAAACTGAGCCACACCCCGCCGAACTATCTTGTTATTTCCAGAATTTTAAACCTGACTTTGCCCGCGGGAGTTTCAATATCCGAAGTGTCTCCGGGCTCTTTCCCGAGAAGCCCTGCTGCTATCGGAGAGTCGACCGAGATTTTATCTTCAAAAGGATCAGCCTCGTCAGCCCCCACGATTGTAAAGGTTTCTTTTTCCTCCGTGTCAAGGTTAAGAAGTTTAACTGTGGCCCCGATATAAACCTTGCCGGGGTCTATTTCTTCTTCGTCAAAGATACGCGCCGATGAAAGTTTGTTGGTTATATCTTTTATTCTTATCATAGTCTGCTGAAGCATTTCTTTTGCTGCATCGTACTCAAAGTTCTCGCTCAGATCACCGTGGCCGGCAGCGGTTCCTATACGCTCTGAAATTTCAGGTTTCTTCACTTCCTGAAGATATTTAAGCTCTTCTTTAAGTTCTTCGTATTTTTTTCTTGTTAAATATGTTTCTTTATTCATAAATTTACCCCCACAAATAAAAATAAAATGGTCGGGACGGCCGGATTTGAACCGGCGGCCACTCGCCCCCCAGACGAGTGCGCTACCAGACTGCGCCACGTCCCGACAAATAAATTAAAAAGTTCGCCCCTGAGGTAATGGAGCGGGCGATGGGATTCGAACCCACGTCGTCCAGCTTGGGAAGCTGACATTCTACCCCTGAATTACGCCCGCTATATCTCTCTTTCGAGAAGATCCTTTATGTCTGAAAGATCTTTTTTTATTTCCTTCAGCGTATCACTGTCTATCGTTGAATTAAAAAAAGGCATCTCTGTCTGCGCGGGCTGATTTCTTTCCTTCAACAGATGCTTTTTCGCTCCGGCGATACTGTATTTATCCTCATAAAGCAGCTTTTTTATTTTTTCAACAGTCTTCAGGTCAGCTGAAGTGTACCTCCTCTGGCCGCTTTCCCTTTTGAGGGGCCTGAGAAGATTAAATTCATCTTCCCAGTACCTAAGCGTATGAGGAGGAACCTCTGTTATATTAGAAACTTCACCTATAGTCAAATATTTTTTTTTAGTGTAATCTGTCATTGAGCTTTGGAGAAGGAGTAAATTTCACCCTCTTTTTCGGGGGAATAATCATTTCCTCTCCTGTAGCGGGATTTCTTCCTTTCTTCGCCTTTCGCACTACTACGGAAAAAGAACCAAAATCCGAAATTGTAACTCGTTATCCCCTTTCAAGAGCGTTTTTTACAGTATCTATAAATTCATTTACCGCATCTTTCGCTTCCTGCTCGGCACAGGTAACATTCGCTACTTCAGTTATTATATCGGTTTTATTCATATTTTCAACCTCCCTCCGGATATTCGCTTTTCAGCGGTCTTGTCATCAGCTCGCCGGTTGCTTCTGCCGGATTCTTTCCCCTGTAGAGAACATCATAAACTTTTTTGCAGACCGGCATTGGGACATCATATTTACTTGAAAGTTTTACGCAGCTTCTAACCGTATAAATACCTTCTGCAGTTGTCCCGACTTTTTTCTCTGCCTCGGAAAAACTCATTCCTTCGCCTATAAATTTACCGAAACGGTAATTCCTTGAATGCATTGAAAAGCAGGTAACGATAAGGTCTCCTATTCCGGAAAGGCCGTTAAAAGTCTTGTGTCTTGCTCCCATTTTTATACCCAGCTGTTTTATCTCACTGTTTCCGCGCGTAATTAAGGCTGCACGCGTATTGTCACCCAACCCGAGGCCTGCCGTAATGCCTGATGCAACGGCAATAACGTTTTTAAGAGCACCACCCAGTTCAACGCCTTTAATGTCATCGGAAGTGTAGACCCTGAAATAGTCCGTAAAGAAAAGCTCCTGAACCTGGCGGGCTGTTTTCGGGTTAGAAGACGCGGCGACTATTGCAGTCGGCATTCTTTTAATTACTTCCTCAGCGTGACTGGGACCCGAGAGAACAGAAATATGAAAACCTTTTCCAAGTTCTTCTCGCAATATTTCAGTTGGCCTTTTGAGTGAAGCATAATCAAACCCCTTTACAGCGGATATTATAAGCCTGGGAACTGATTCCTTTATTTTTTTAATTTTTTCCACTGTTTTTTTAAATGCCTTTGACGGAATAGCAATAACTAAAAAATCCGCTCCCTCAATAGTTGTTTTTAGGGAGGAGCTGATTTCTATTTCTCCCGGAATAATAAAATTTTTAAGCGGAGGGAAAATTCTTTTTTTATCAAGTATTTTACTTTGCCGGGAATCAAATTCCCACATACGAACCTCATTGCCTTTGCAGTGAAGCAGATAAGCAAGGGTAATCCCCCAGCTTCCGGCACCTAAAACCGCTATTTTAAACCGATCTTTTTTCTTTGCCATACCAGAGACGTTTTAAGTTAGAGCGGTGCTGAAAAATTATAAGCACGGCAACTATAATTGAGAGAATAGTATATTCGCGGTTGCCCATGAAGTAAGCAATGAAAGGAAAAGAAAGGGAAGCCATTACCGAACCGAAAGAAACAAACTTAAAAATAGTGGTTACTGCAGTGAAAATCATTATAACTATGAGAGTAGGCGCCGGTGCAAGAAAGAGAAATATCCCTACACTGGCAGCTACGCCTTTCCCTCCTTTGAATTTAAGGAAAGGAGAAAAGTCGTGTCCAAGAATAACCGCAAGCACTGCTACAGGCACAAGAACCGCTGCCAAATCGGTCCTGTTTGCCAGATACGCAGGGAAATAACCTTTAGCTACATCCAGAAGAAGTACAGGTATTCCGAGCCCGGCTCCGTATAAACGATAAACGTTTGTTGCGCCGGGATTACCGCTTCCTATTTTTGTTATGTCTTCGCCTTTAAACAATTTTGCAAATATATATGAAAAAGGAATTGCTCCCACAATATAAGAAGCAACCGCAGCACGTATAATAAAAACAGTCTCACTCATTATTATTTCTTTTTCCCGGATTTATATTTTTTCATTTTTATTTTGACCGGAACGCCGTAAAAATCAAATTCCCTGTAAATTGAGTTTCTTATATAATTTTTCCAAGATTCCTGTATTTTGTCAAGACGGATATGCTGAATAAGAAGGGTAAAACTGGGAGGATTCACTCCAGTCTGCCTCAAACTCAATATCCGCGGCCTTTCATTTGCTGCTTCCGGGGGAGGCCTTTTTTTAAGGGCTTTCCGCAGAAAAATCTCCATATCTTCATCAGATATTCTTTTATAGGA
>PWOI01000105.1 GCA_003557485.1 Elusimicrobiota bacterium
AAGCCGCTCGTGTACTATCTCAACAACCGTCTCATCGCTTACAAGACCGCCGTCTTCCATTATCTTTTGAACTTCAAGTCCAAGCGGAGTGCCTTCCTGAGCAGCCTGCCGGAACATATCCCCGGTAGATATATGCGGCACATTAATACGCCGCGCCAGCTTTTTCGCCTGTGTTCCCTTACCGGCGCCCATCATTCCAAGCATAACTATTTTACTGTTCATTATATGTTAAAGTATCGCCCCTTCATACGCCCCTTTTTCATAAAACCTTCGTAATGCCTCATCATCAAGTGAGACTCAAGCTGGCCAACGGTATCAAGAGAAACGCCCACCACAATAAGAAGGGCGGTTCCTCCAAAGTAAAAAGGAGCACCGAAAAGCGCTTCAAAATAATCCGGCAGAATAGCTATTAAAACCACAAAAATTGCACCTATAAGAGTTATTCTTGTCAATACCTTGTCAATGTAATCAGCCGTAGGCTTTCCGGGCCTTATGCCGGGAACAAACCCGCCCCATTTTTTCATATTTTCTGCAACATCTCTGGGGTTGAATGTTATAGCAGTATAGAAATAACAGAAAAATATAATAAGCGATGCATATAAAACTGTCCGTGGCCAGTATCCCGGTCTCAGGTAAAATGTAATTGATTCAAAGAGCGCCGTTTCCGGAAAAAACTGGGCCAGCTGAAGAGGGAGAAGCATAACAGCCATCGCAAAAATTACAGCAATAACTCCCGACTGATCAACCTTAAGGGGAAGATATGTATTTTGTCCTCCGTACATCTTTCTTCCAACTACGCGCTTAGCGTACTTAACCGGTATTTTCCTCTGCCCTTGCTCCACAAAAACAACCACACCGGTAATCAGTATAATAATAGCAGTGATAAATATGCCGCCAAAAAGAGTAATTTCTCCCACCCTTATCAATCCGAATAGTGTTCCTATACCTGCAGGAAGCCGGGCTATTATTCCTACAAATATTATAAGGGATATTCCGTTTCCGATACCATTCTCGGTTATCTGCTCCCCTATCCACATAACAAAAACTGCTCCGGCAGTAAGAGTTAATACCGTTATAAGCCGAAAAGCAATGCCCGGAGACTGTACAACGCTTATCCCTCCGGCCTCCATTGACTCCATCCAGAAAGTCAGCCCAAAACCCTGTACAACAGCAATGGCAACACCGAAATATCTTGTATACTGGGTTATTTTCTTTCTTCCCGCCTCTCCTTCTTTCTGAAGCTTCTCAAGATGCGGAATAGTAGTCCTGAGCAGGCTCATTATAATTGAAGCATTAATATAGGGCATTATTCCCAGGGCGAATATTGATAATCTTCCTAGTGCGCCGCCGGAAAACATATCCAGAAACCCGAGAAGGCCCCCAGCCTGCTGTTCAAAGAAAAGCCGAAGGGCCCCGACATCTATGCCGGGAACAGGAATGGCAGCCCCTGCCCTGTATACTGCAAATATTCCCAGGGTATAAAGGACCTTTTTCTTGAGGTCGGCAATTTTGAATATATCGCCGAAACCTCTCATCCTATTATTTCCAAATCACCACCGGCTTTTTTAATTTTTTCTTCAGCTCTTTTTGAAAGATCACAACCGGAAACTTTAAGTTTCTTCTTAATTTCTCCGTGTCCGAGTATTTTAACCTTGCCTTTACCTTTTATCATCTTTTTTTCTTTAAGTTTTTCGGGGGTCACTGTCTCTCCGCTTCTGCATTTTTCCTGGAGATCACCCACATTAATTATTTCAATTTTTTCCTGGAAACTTTTATTGCTGAATCCCCGTTTTGGGAGTCTGCGCATGAGAGGCATCTGGCCTCCTTCAAAACCGCTTTTAATAGTACTTCCTGCGCGGTGTCCGCTTCCTCCGCGCCCACGCGTGGACGTACGGCCTTTTCCTGAAGCCGGGCCACGGCCCTTCCTAACTTTTTTTCTTCTCGAACCTGAGGCAGGAGAAAGATTATCTAAATTTATAAATTGATCGTTTTTCATAATTCCTG
Source organism: Elusimicrobiota bacterium (assembly GCA_003557485.1). Classification (GTDB taxonomy): domain Bacteria; phylum CG03; class SLGR01; order SLGR01; family PWQF01; genus PWMP01. Next base: position 2,005 of record PWOI01000105.1, read on the forward strand.
AGGTTTTTTATCCCGCATAAGAGCAATCTGATCCTTATTTCTCAGCCTTTTAAGCGCATCCATAGTTGCATAAACAACATTAATTGGATTCCTGGAGCGAAGACATTTTGAAAGAATATTTCTTATGCCTGCCGCTTCCAGAACAGCACGCGCCGCACCGCCGGCTATTATTCCTGTACCGGCCCCGGCCGGCTTAAAAAGAACTTCAGCCGCTCCGCATTTGCCTATAATCGTATGAGGAACTGTCCTGTCGTCTGTTATAGAAACTTCTACCATATTTTCCCTGGCCTTCTTCATACCTTTCTCTATTGAAAAGCGCACATCTTTTGCCTTGCCTATGCCGACTCCCACTTTTCCGTTACCGTCGCCGACAACTGCAAGGGTGGAAAAACCGAAACGCTTCCCTCCCTTAACAACCTTTGAAACCCGGTTTATATTTACTACGTGCTCTATGAATTCCTTTTGCTGTGTATCTATCATTAGAATTTAAGTCCGCCTTCCCTGGCACCCTCAGCCAGCATTTTAACCTGGCCGTGATACTTATAACCTCTCCTGTCAAAAACCACTTTTCCAACTTTTTTCTTTACGGCGGCTGAAGAAATATCTTTTCCGACTTCCTTTGCCCTGTCCATGGGATTTTTAAATTTCTTAGACGCTATTTTTGGTGAAAGAGACGAAGAACTAGCTATTGTAAGTCCTTTTGAATCATCAACAATCTGAGCATATATATGACGATTGGACCGGTAGACGCAGAGTCTTGGTTTTTCAGAATTTCCTATTACTCTTCTCATTGTCCGCCCCCTGCAAATCCTCCTCCTATAGCAGCCTTGCCTGCTTTCTTACGGACTTTCTCGTCCTCATATCTTATACCTGAACCTTTGTAGGGTTCGGGAGGCTGAAAATCCCTTATTTCCGCTGCGGTTTCTCCTACTTTTTGCTTGTCGTAGCCAGTTATTTCTATTATGTCTTTTTCAACAGCAGCTTCTACTCCTTCCGGAAGAATATATTCAATAGGATGCGAAAATCCGAGTTCAAGGACCATCTTATTCCCCTGAACCTTAGCGCGTTTTCCCCTTCCTACTATTTTAAGCCTTCTTTTGAAACCCTTACTGACACCTTCAACCATATTGCTTATAAGGGTTGTTGTTAAACCGTGAAGGCCGCGAATGCGGGGTGTATTATTTTTGCGAGTAACCGATATTACCCCTTCTTCAAAAGAAACTTCAACATCGGAAGGTATATTATGCTTTAACACCTTTCCTGAAGATTCAACCGTAATCTCATCCGGATTAAGCGTTATCTTTACACTATCCGGTACATTTATAGGTCTTTTTCCTACTCTGCTCATTATATTACTACCATATATAAATTAAAACTTCACCGCCAAGGCGGTTTTCCCTGCACTCTTTATCGGTTAAAAGTCCTCTTGACGTAGAAATAACCGCCCTTCCCAGTCCTTCAAGAACCTTTGGTATCTCATCAATACCAACATAGAACCTGCGGCCGGGCCGGGAAATCCTTTTTATGTCTGTAATAACAGGCAGTCCTTTCTGAGTATATTTCAGATAAATGCGTACTATACCCTGCTTGTTATCTTCAATATTTTTATAGTTGGCTATATAGCCTTCCTCTTTAAGAATGCGGGCAATCTCACGCTTCACATTGGAACCCGGTATATCTACATGCGTTTTTTTACGGGAAAGCGCATTTTTTATCCTGACCGCAAAATCTGCTATAGGATCTGTAACTACCATGATGATTTTGTAACTCCTGGAATCTTCCCTTCTGAAGCCAGCTTTCTGAAACATATTCTGCATATTCCGAAATCCCGCATATGTCCCCTACGCCTGCCGCAGAGACTGCAACGGTTATATTTTCGAACTCTGAATTTAGGAGTTCTTTTCTGTTTTTCTATCAATCCTTTACGTGCCATTTTACTCCTTAATCTTTAAACGGGAAACCCATACGTTCGAAAAGTTTTTCGGAGAGTTTCCTTTCCTGCCTGTTAGTTATAATTGATATACTAAAACCTTTGGCCATTTTAAGCTTATCCTGATTGATTTCCGGAAATATTGATTCATCGTTTATTCCTATCGTAAGATTTCCGAAACGGTCAATGCTCCTCTTCAGCCCGCCAAAATCCCTGATACGGGGGATGGCTATTGTGAGAAGCTTATGAATAAACGCATACATTCTTTCTCCTCTTAAAGTAACCTTGCATCCAATAGGATTCCCCTTTTTAAGCGTGAAATTGGATATAGCTTTTTTTGCCCTGGTTACTACCGGCTGCTGACCGGTTATAAGTTTAAGGTTTTCAACAGCCTCTTCCAGAAGCGCTTTATCGTCTTTTGCCTTACTTACACCGACATTGACTATAACCTTCTTTACTTCCGGAACGCCGTACGGAGAACCAATTTTGAATTCCTTCTGGATATCCTCAACAATATTATCTATATATTCCTTGTAGATCGGATTTTTTAACTGCTTGGCCATTAAACTACCATTTCCCCGCATTTCCTGCAGACTCGCACTTTTTCACCATCTTCAAGGCGGTCAAATCTTATTTTTGAAGGCTGATTGCACTTCGGACATATAAGCTTTAAATTCGAAATATGAATCGGCCTTTCAACCTCCATTACACCGCCGGGTTCAGTCCTTGTAGGACGCGTATGCTTTTTTGCAACATTAAGTTTTGATACCACAGCCCTGTCACCGGGGGGAAGAACAGATACAACCTCTCCCTTTTTCCCCTTATCCTTGCCGGATTTTACAATCACTGTATCTTTTTTCTTTATTTTGTACATCTTATACGACCTCCGGAGCTAGGGAAATTATTTTTGCGAAGTTTTTATCTCTGAGCTCCCCCGCAATGGGCCCGAACACCCTTGTCCCGATAGGCTGCATTTTCTCATCAATTAAGACAGCCCCGTTTTCATCAAATCTTAATACAGTACCATCCGCCCTTTTTACAGGATATCGGGTCCTTACTATAACCGCTTTGACTATTTCACCCTTTGAAATACTGCCGGAGGGAATAGTATCTTTTACGGTAGCCGTTATTATATCCCCTACCGACGCTGTTTTCCTCTGACCGCCACCCAGAACACTTATGCATAGTATTCGTCTGGCCCCGGAATTATCCGCAACCTTAATCTGTGATTCAACCCTTATCATTTTTAACCTTTACCTGAAGAACTCTCCACCTTTTCAATTTGCTGAGAGGACGGCTTTCTTCTATAACAACTGTATCTCCCGCCGCAGAAACGTTCTGCTCATCATGCGCATAATATTTTTTATTTCTCCGGATGACTTTTCCGTATATGTTGTGCCTTAACATGCGCTGCACCTGAACAACCCTGGTTTTGTCCATTTTGTCGCTGATCACCGTACCGGTCAGCTTTTTTCTGCCAGGTGAATTATTTTTATTGCTTTTCATTTTTCTCTTCTTTTTGTTTCTCTTTAAGAACCGACATGATTCTTGCAATATCCTTCCTTGCCACCCTTATCTGAATCGGATCGCCTAAAGCGCCGCCGGCATGCTGAAACTTCATTTCAAGCAGCTTTTTTTTAAGAGACCTAAGACGGTTTCCTAACTCTTCAGGGGTTTCATTTCTTAAATCTTTTGCTTTAAGAGCCATTACGTGTACTTTCCTCTCTCAACAAACTTGCACTTCATGGGCATTTTGGCTCCCGCACGTTTCATTGCAATACGCGCATTTGTTTCATCAAGTCCTTCAAGCTCAAGAATAATCCTTCCCGGCTTTACAACTGCAGCATAAAACTCTACGGTTCCCTTTCCCTTACCCATTCTTGTCTCTGCAGGCTGCTTGGTAACCGGATGATCAGGGAAAATCCTTATCCAAACTTTCCCTCCTCTTTTCATATAGCGGGTTACCGCTACCCTTGCAGCCTCTATCTGTCTTTCGGTTATCCAGGCAGGCTCAAGAGCTTTAAGCCCGTATTGCCCAAAATTAACACGGCTCCCGCGCAAGGCCTTCCCTTTTCTGCGGCCCCGTTGTTTTTTTCTATATTTAACTTTTTTAGGTCTAAGCACTTTATTATATCCCCGAATTAATTATTTTCCAGTTTTTCACCGTTAAAAACCCACACTTTAACACCTATGTTACCGTAAGTCGTATTTGCTTCGACAAAACCGTAGTCAAGGTCTGCCCTTATAGTCTGCAAAGGAACCCTTCCCTCTTTCATCCACTCAGTCCTGGCTATCTCTGCTCCGTTTAGGCGGCCGCTTACGGCTATTTTTATACCTTCAGCGCCTGACTCAATGGCCCTTTCCAGGGATCTTCTCATTATAAAGCGGAAGCGCACCTTTCTTTCCAGGGCTGTAGCAATTGACTGGGCAATGAGAGTCGCATCTGTCAGAGGGTTTTTAACCTGCTCTATATTAACTACTGTTGTCTTACCCGTTATTGCATCTATTTCTTCTTTAAGCTTTTCCGCCTCAGACCCGCCTTTTCCTATTATAACGCCGGGTTTATCCGTATGAATAGTAACCCTGACATTATCACCCATACGCTCAATTACTATTTTAGATATTCCGGCATCTGAAGATTTTGCTTTGATGAACTTTCGTATCTTTTGGTCCTCGGCAATCAACTTAGGCATATGCTTAAGATCAAACCACTTGGACTGCCAGTTTTTATCTACAGTCAGCCTGAAACTTAACGGATTTACTTTCTGTCCCATATTCTACTGCACCTCAATTTCTATATGCGCGGTTCTTCTTTTATATATATCTGCCCTGCCCTGCGCGCGCGGTCTTAATCTCTTAAGTGACGGGCCCTGGCCAACCCAGGCAGTTTTAACTTTAACCCTGTCTGTTATTTCCTGAGCATTTGAATTGGCAACAGCCGAATCCAGCGTCTTCCTAACCGGAAGCGTAGCTCTTTTATTTATCATACTGAGAATCCTGTAAGCCTCATCAACTTTTTTGCCTCTTATTCTGTCAAGAACAAGGGCTATCTTCCTAGGACTCATCCTTATATATTTTGCTCTTGCTTTACCCATCATTTACTAATCCATTTCCTCCGCCAACTCTTTTGAATGCGCAGCGCCGTGTCCTTTAAAATGCCTTGTGGGAGCAAACTCCCCAAGCCTATGGCCTACTTTGTTTTCATCAATGTAAACATCAATAAATCTTTTACCGTTATGAACAGGAATAGTAAGCCCCACAAAATCAGGGGTAATCATTGAACGTCTGGAATACGTCTGCCTGGTTTTTTTAACTCCCTGCTCCTTGGCCTGGCGGACCTTTTTCATCAGGCTCTCATCCACAAAATAACCTTTTTTAGCCGAACGGGCCATTTATTTTCTCCTCCGTACTATTTCGCTTTCAGAAGCCTTTTTACGGCTTCTGGTTTTAACTCCCTTACACCTTTTCCCCCAAGGGGTTGAAGGGATATTGTTTCCCTTGCTTTTACCTCTGCCGCCGCCATGAGGATGATCTATGGCATTCATTGCAGTACCTCTTACCCTGGGACGGCGACCGCGGTGCCGGGTTGCGCCGGCAAAACCGAGTTTCTGGGTAAAATGATCTGCATTCCCCAGTTTACCTATTGTAGCTTTGCAATCCAGCTTTATCTTTCTGATTTCTCCTGAAGGAAACTTTACAAGAGCAAAATCTTTTTCTTTTGCAGTTACGGATGCTTCGCCTCCGGCGCTCCTTACAAGAATACCGCCCTGCCCCGGCTTAAGCTCAATATTATGAATTGGTGTCCCTTCAGGAATATACTTCAGGGGCCTTACATTTCCGGATTTAAGTGGAGCATAATCACTGCTTTCAACTCTGTCTCCGATATTAAGTCCGTCAGGATGCAGTATATAAGCCTTCTTTTTATCAGGGTATTCTACTAATGCAATATCACAACTGCGATTGGGATCATACTCTATGGCAATTACTTCAGCCGGCTGAGAGTTCAGTCTTTTGTAATCAATGATCCTTATTTTTTGCTTACTGCCTCCGCCGCGATGACGTATTGTCATTCTGCCTTTATTGTTGCGGCCGCCGGTCTTTGATTTTTTAATAGTAAGCGATTTTTCCGGATCTTTTTTCGTAAGATGATCCCTTTTTGTCCTTACTCTCTGTCTTTTTGCCGGATTCAGCGGCCTGTATTTACGGACAGCCATTTTACGGTCCCTCCATAAGGGCTATTCTGTCACCCTCTTTCAACGTTACCATAGCCTTTTTCTTAGAAGAAGTTCGGCCTTCAAACCTTCCAAGCCTCTTTGGCTTGCCTTTAACTTTCTGAGTATTGACCTTTTTAACCGAAACATCAAATATTTCTTCAACAGCCTCTTTAATTTCTCTTTTACAGGCATCAGGATGAACATAAAAAAAGTATTTATTTGCCTGCATTCTTTCAAATGTTGATTTTTCTGTAACAACAGGGCCTTTTATTATTTTATATGGATCAATCATTTTAACTGCCTTTTTTCTAGAAAATTTTCCCAGCCTTTATCAGTAAAAAGTATAAAATCGTTATAAAGCAAATCATATACATTGAAATTAAGCCCGGACTTAACAGTTACATTCGGTAAATTTCTGAAGGCTCTGAAAATATCATCTTTTCTTTCTTTTGTTATAAGAAGTACGCGGCCTTTAAAATCATCGCCAAGAGCTTTTTTCAAAAACTGTGCTGCGTTCCGGGTTTTAGGCTGAGCAAGTTTGATTTCTCCGGCAAGTGCAAGGTTTTTTTCCGTTATTTTACGGGCAACAACCTGAAGTAATGCCATGAGTTTCTTTTTATTTGGAATATCTTTTTTAAGATTTCTTTCCGGCCGGGGCCCGAAAGTTACTCCGCCACCTCTCCATATCGGAGACCTGTTGCTTCCGTGACGTGCGCGGCCGGTACCCTTCTGTCTCCAGGGCTTTTTTCCGCCACCGGAAACTTCGCTTCGGTCTTTAGTAGAAGCCGTATTCTGCCTGGCATTTGCCATTGAAGCAACTACAACCTCATGTATAAGAGGTTTATTTAAAGTTATATTTTTCAGCCCTTCAGGCATTTGGGGTGTTTTAACTGCCATTTTTCCCTCTTGTTGTTTTTCTAATATATAATAAAGATTTTGAAGGTCCGGGGACCGCCCCTTTTACAGCAAGAACATGCTCTTCCCTGTCAACTGCTATAACTTCAAGGTTCATCTGTGTTACTTTCTCAGCCCCCAGCCGGCCGGCCATTTTAATTCCCGGAAAAACACGACCGGGATAGCTGGCTCCTCCTATGGATCCGGGAGCCCTGTGAAACCTGGAACCGTGAGTTGCCGGCCCTCCCCTAAAATTCCATCTTTTCATAACTCCGGCAAAACCTTTTCCTTTTGATATTCCGCTTACGTCAACTTTATCTCCGGGTTTAAACATATCAGCATAAATCATGGTTCCATTTTCAGGAACATTTTTTTCATCAGTTATTTTAACTTCTTTAAGAACTTTCAAAAGAGGCAGATTCTTCTTCTTAAAAAATTCCGCATTGGGTTTCTTAAGAGACCGTTCCTTTGTTTCCATATATCCTATCTGCAGTTTTTCGCCTTTTTTATCAACGATCCAGCAGGGCCCGCATGATATGAGGGTTACAGCAACGCTGTCACCGGACTCGGTGAACATCCTGCTCATACCTATTTTTGTTCCCAAAATTCCCTCTATCATACCTTAATCTCCACATCAATACCTGCAGGCAATTCAAGTTTACCCAATTCATCAACTGTCATAGCTGTCGGACTGTGAACATATATCAGCCGCTTATGAATACGCATCTCAAACTGCTCCATACCCCTTTTATCTACATGAGGTGACTTATTGACCGTATATTTCTTAATCCTGGTAGGCAGCAGTATGGGGCCTGAAACCCTTGAACCCGTACGGGTTATGGTATCAACAATCCTGCTGACAGAATTATCCAGCATTCTGTGATCAAATCCCCTTAACTTTATTCTTATTTTCTGCTCGCCTACCATAATAATTTACTTTCAGTTAATCCAGAACTTCCGAAACGACGCCGGCGCCTACGGTATGTCCGCCTTCACGAATAGCGAATCTCAATCCCTTTTCCATTGCAATGGGCTTTATCAATTCGCCTTCAATCTCAACGTTATCACCGGGCATAACCATCTCACGACCCTCGGGAAGCTTTGCCACTCCCGTTACATCCGTGGTACGGAAATAAAACTGGGGACGGTAACCGGAGAAAAACGGCGTATGACGGCCACCTTCTTCTTTGCTGAGAACGTATACCTGACCCTTGAACTTTGTATGCGGAGTTATACTCCCGGGCTTGGCTATTACCTGGCCCCTCTCTATCTCTTCTTTCTCAACTCCCCTGAGCAAAAGACCGACATTGTCTCCGGCCTGCCCTTCTTCCATCTCCTTACGGAACATCTCAACTCCGGTTGCAACTGTCTTGCGGCTGTCGCGCAGACCCACTATCTCCACTTCGTCTCCTACCTTGACCACGCCTCTTTCAATACGGCCGGTAGCAACTGTGCCGCGTCCGGTTATCGTAAATACGTCTTCAACACTCATAAGAAACGGCTTGTCCGTCTCACGCTCGGGATCCGGAACATATGCATCAACTGCATCAACCAGTTCCTGTATACACTTGTTCTCTTCACTGTCTCCTTCTGACTCAAGCGCCTTAAGCGCTGAACCCTTAACGACAGGTATGTCGTCACCGGGAAACTCGTACTTGCTGAGAAGATCCCTTATCTCAAGTTCAACAAGCTCCAGAAGCTCCTCATCGTCAACCTGGTCTGTCTTATTCATAAATACAACTATATTAGGCACACCCACCTGGCGGGCAAGAAGTATATGCTCGCGGGTCTGCGGCATCGGACCGTCCGCTGCGCTCACTACCAGTATTGCTCCGTCCATCTGCGCCGCTCCTGTTATCATGTTCTTTATGTAGTCGGCGTGTCCCGGACAGTCAACGTGCGCGTAGTGCCTTTTCTCTGACTCGTACTCAACGTGCGCTGTCGCTATTGTAACTCCTCTTTCTTTCTCTTCGGGAGCATTGTCTATGTCATCAACATTCTTCATCTCGGCAAGTCCCTTGCTGGACAGATACTTCAGCATCGCTGCTGTAAGTGTCGTCTTGCCATGGTCAACGTGACCTATCGTACCCACATTTAAATGCGGTTTAGTCCTCTCAAATTTTGCTTTTGCCATCTCTTTACCTCCTTATGTTTAAAACGGTTTCACCCTGACAGATTCTTTGAAATCTGATCCGGCACCTTTTGAAATCTTGAGGGTTCCATGCTGTGCGTTGCCCTACCCTGCGTAAGAGAACGCAATGATGTGGCGTAGCCGAACATTTCTGCCAGCGGCGCATCGGCTCTTATCGCCTGTATTTGGTCCTGCTCTGTAGACATTTCCCGTACTGTTGCCCGGCGGGCATTCAGGTCTTCCAGCACATCGCCAAGATACTCGCTCGGCACCCTAACTTCCAAGTCAACTATGGGCTCCAGGAAAATTGGTTTGCCTGCACTCAATGCTTTCTTAGTCGCTTTACCTCCTGCTATTTTAAAAGATATTTTTGAAGAGTCAACCTCATGGAAGGAACCATCCACGAGAATCGCCTTTATATCGGTAACTTCAAACCCGCCGAGAGCACCGCTGGTTAGAGCTTCGCGAACCCCTTCTTCAACGGAAGGAATAAACTCCTTGGGTATTCTTCCCTCTCTGACCTGATCTTCAAACTGTACGCCTGAAGCTGTTTCAAGAGGTTCGAATTTCATAACTACGTGAGCATACTGTCCGCGGCCGCCGGTCTGTTTAATATATCTTTCTTCCACTTTAGCCGGTTTCGTGATAGTTTCGCGGTAAGTTACAACCGGAGGCGATACCCGGCATTCAGCATTGAACTCATCATGGAGCCTGCGCACAATAACTTCAAGGTGTAGTTCACCCATCCCTTTTATGATGCTCTGTCCGCTTTCAGCGTCAATTGCCAGTTGAAGAGTAGGATCCTCCGAAGTCAGTTTTCTTAATGCTTCACCAAGCTTTTCTTCTTCAGCCTTGTTAGCAGGCTCGATAGCTACTGCTACTACCGGTTCAGGAAAGCTCATTCTCTCAAGAATAATAGGATTGCTTTTATCACAAAGACTGTCGCCGGTCGAAGTATTTTTCGGGCCAACCAGGGCGCCAATTTCTCCCGCTTTAAGGCTGTCACAGTCTTCTCGTGCATTTGCATGCATCTGCAGTATCCTGGACACCCTTTCGTTTTTATTAAGGTTTAAATTAAAAATAGAACTCCCTTTTTCTATAGTTCCGGAGTATACCCTCACAAAAGCCAGCCTGCCCACATAATTATCTGTCATCGTTTTAAAAACAAGTGCAGCCAGAGGGCCTGCAGGATCTGCTGTCCTGGTGGCATCTTCCGCATTATGGGGGTTTTTACCTTTTACGGGAGGAATATCCAGAGGAGAAGGCATATAATCTGCAACAGCGTCTAAAAGAAGCTGAACACCCTTATTTTTAAGTGCTGACCCCATCAATACGGGATATATATGTATATTTACAGTCGCCTTTCTTATCGCGTTTTTTAAAAGATCATCCGGAACCGGTTCTTCTTCAAGATATAGTTCCATAATCCTGTCATCATTTTCCGCTATTTTTTCAACCATGGCGGCGCGCATTGATTCAGCCTCCTGCATAAGTTCGTCCGGTATGGGACGGGTTTCATATGCAGTCCCCGTTTGCTCACGGTAAATCTTTGCATTCATTTCAACCAAGTCTATAATACCTTTAAAACCGTCCTCTGACCCTATCGGAATCTGAAGCGGACAGGCCTTGCTGACTTTCATTCTGCTTTCTATCTGTTTAAGTACTCTTTTATAGTCAGCTCCTACCCGGTCAAGTTTATTAATGAAAACAATTCTGGGAATATGATACTTGTCGGCCTGCCTCCATACCGTTTCCGACTGGGGTTCTACCCCGCCAACAGCGCAAAAAACTACCACACCGCCATCAAGGACCCGCAATGACCTTTCGACTTCAACCGTAAAATCAACGTGACCCGGGGTATCTATTATATTAATAGTCTTTCCTTTCCATTCGCAGGTTGTTGCCGCGGAAGTTATTGTTATTCCCCTTTCCTGCTCCTGCTGCATCCAGTCCATAACAGCAGTCCCCTCATGGGTTTCTCCCATTTTATAAGTCTTTCCGGTATAATAGAGTATACGCTCGCTGACGGTAGTTTTACCGGCATCGATGTGAGCCACTATACCAATATCTCTCAAGTTTTCCAGATTCATTGAATTTTCTTTTTTTATCGGGGTATTTCCCGGTTTTTCCTTTACTGCAGAAGAGTTTACCATCTGTAATGTGCGAAAGCCTTGTTTGCCTCCGCCATTTTGTGCATGGTTTCCTTTTTAGTAACCGCCGCACCTTCGCCCCTGGCAGCCATTAAAATCTCGGAAGCAAGCCTGTCCTTCATTGAACGACCTTTGGAAGCGCGCGCTATTTCAACAAGCCAACGGATTGAGAGCACTATGCCTCTCCTCTGGCTCACCTCAACCGGCACCTGGTAGTTTGCACCTCCTACTCTACGCGATTTAACTTCCAGCAGCGGCTTAATATTATCTATAGCTTTATCAAGCGCCTCAACTGGTGAACAGTTAAGCTTAGAAGCTGCCTCCTCCAATGCGCCATAGCACATATTCTGTGCAACAGTTTTCTTTCCATCCTGCATAAGTTTGTTTACAAGCATGTAAACAGTCTCATTCCCATATTTAAAGTCTTTTTTTACGGGTCCTCCGCCGTAGCTTCTTTTTCTGCTCATGATTTTTTCTGTCCGTACTTGGATCTTCCCTTTTTCCTTCCGTCAACTCCGGAAGTATCAAGAGTTCCTCTAACAATATGATACCTTACACCTGGCAAATCTTTAACACGTCCGCCGCGGATAAGAACTATGGAATGTTCCTGAAGGTTATGACCTTCGCCCGGTATGTAAGAAGCGACTTCCATACCGTTTGTAAGCTTAACCCTCGCGACTTTTCTAAGGGCCGAATTCGGCTTTTTAGGCGTAGTTGTATAAACCCTCACGCAGACTCCTCTTTTCTGGGGACATCCTTGAAGCGCAGGAGTCCGGTTCTTTTTTATTATTCTTTTTCTTCCTTTTTTTATTAACTGGTTTGTAGTCGGCATTATATATCTCCTTATGCGTTTGCTGTCTTTTTCGACTGCTTGGCGTAAACTCCTGTTCCCACGGGAATAAGTTTACCTATAATCACATTCTCCTTGAGGCCTTTTAATTTGTCTACCTGACCGGCAACCGCAGCCTCGGTAAGTATACGTGTTGTTTCCTGGAATGAAGCAGCCGATATGAAACTTTCACCTGAAAGAGAGGCCTTGGCTATCCCGAGAAGCCTGGGTTTATATGTTGCCGGCCTCTTTCCCTCCTGTTCCATTCTGCGGTTTATGCTATCAACAATTTTTTTCTTTACTATTTCTTTTTCCAGGAAAGTTGTATCACCGCTTGAATTTATCTGTACGAAAGAAAGCATCTGTTTAATAATTATTTCTATGTTCTTATCGTTTATTTTGACCCCCTGCAGCCTGTATACACCCTGAATCTCATTAACAAGGTATTCCTGAACTTCCTTATCCCCCTTAACCCTGAGCATACTATGCGGATTAATGGGTCCATCTGTGAGTGGTTCCCCGGAATAAACCTTATCGCCCTCATATACAACAAGGTGTTTTCCGGGAGGAATTATATAGGTTTTTGATTCCGCCTTATCGCTTTCAACGGTAACCTTAAAAGCACCTTTTTCAATGGAGCCAAGACGCACTGTACCATCTATTTCAGTTATCACGGCATTATTCTTTGGTTTCCTGGCCTCAAAAAGTTCAGTAACTCTGGGCAGTCCGCCGGTAATATCTTTTGTTTTTATAACTTCGTGAGGTATTTTAGCAAGCACATCTCCCGCACTAACACTATCTCCACTGTCGACAACCAGGTGAGTATCTACCGGAAGAGGATAGGATTTTTTATTTCCGCCTGAATCCGTTACCTCTATCTGGGGATGTAGTTTGGGGTTACGATAAGGAATTATAACTTTCTCGGTTTTACCCGTAGCCTTATTTATCTCTTTACGCGCAGTTATTCCGTCCCTGATATCCCTGAGCCTTACCTTTCCTGCCATTTCGGTTATTATTGGCATAGTGAAAGAGTCCCATTCCGCCAGCATATCACCACGATTTACCGGAAAAGAATCCTTTCCTGATTTTTTATGTATTCTGGCGCCATACCTCACATCAAATTCATCAACCTTTTTACCTTCACTGCGGATTATAATTTTTCCTTTCCTGGAAATGTTTATCATTTCCTTTCGTTTATTAGTAATCGTGCTTATTCCTTTAAATTCGGCAATCCCTTCATGGCGTGAAACAACCGCACTGCGCTGGGAAACTCTTGAAGCCGTACCCCCAATATGAAAGGTACGAAGAGTAAGCTGAGTTCCGGGCTCACCTATTGACTGTGCTGCAATTATGCCTACCGCAAGCCCGGTAAGAGCAAGCTTACCGGTAGAAAGATCAAGCCCGTAGCATTTACAGCATATTCCTTCTTCCGTTTCGCAGGTAAGCGGCGAACGTATTCTTATGAAAGGTATTCCGGTTTTTTCTATTTTTTCAGCGGCCGCCTTGGTTATTACCTCTCCCTCTTTGGCAAAAACCTCGTCGGTTACGGGATCAACAATATTATCAAGGCTAACCCTTCCCCATATTCTTTCAGAAAATTTTTCTATTATTTCGGTACCTTCTTTAAGGTGGCCGACCCTTATTCCGTTTAATGTGCCGCAATCTTCTTCTTTGGTAACTATATTGTGTGCAACATCAACCAGGCGCCTGGTAAGATATCCCGCATCTGCTGTCTTAAGCGCGGTATCCGCAAGTCCTTTTCTCCCGCCGTGAGTTGATATGAAGTATTCCAAAGAAGTTAACCCTTCCCTGAAATTGGATTTTATCGGATTTTCAATAATTTCGCCTGTTCCTCCGGTTATCTTTTTCTGAGGACGGCTCATAAGCCCCCTCATGCCTCCGAGCTGGCGAATCTGATCTATCGAACCACGTGCCCCGGAAGTGGCCATAAGGCGTATAGGATTAAACTTAGGGCCCTTTCCGTCGTATGGGATCTTGTCTTCTTTCTGTATTTCCGATATCATCTCGTCTGTAATTTTATCAGAGACCTGGCTCCATATATCAATTATGCTGTTATATCTCTCAATATTGGTTATGTAGCCCTTACTGTAATTTGACTCTACTTTTTTAACCTTCTGCTGTGCCTTTTCAATGATTTCCTGTTTTTTGGTAGGAACATGCATATCATCTATTGAAATTGAAAGATCGCTCTTTGTAGCGTAGTGAAATCCTATCTTTTTTACCCTGTCAAGCATTACGGCTGTTTCGTATTTACCTACCTTCCAAAAACATTCCTCCACAAGAATAGACATTTCCTTTTTGGTCATTTCCCGATTCTTGTAACCAAGACCTTCAGGAAGATAGCTATTAAAAAGCACCCGCCCTGCAGTTGTATAATCTTTCCATATGGCGGGGTTTTTCAGCTCTTTTTCTCCCCATTTTTCTTCTTCCTTTATCCTATTTATTCCATTAACTTTTATTCTCGCGTTCAAGTCAATATTTCCCATATTAAGAGCACTTTGCACTTCATCTCGGGAAGAAAAGATTTTACCCTCTCCAAAAACACCCTGCTTTTCCCGGGTAAGATAATTACACCCCATCACTATATCCTGCGTAGGAGTAACTATCGATGAACCGTTAGCGGGAGAAATAATATTGCTCGTTGAAAGAACCATTACTTTTGCTTCCATGCAAGCTGCAGGAGATATAGGTATATGAACCGCCATTTGGTCTCCATCAAAGTCAGCGTTAAAAGCAGTGCAGACAAGAGGATGGAGCTGAATAGCCTTACCTTCTATCAATACAGGCTCAAAGGCCTGTATCCCCATCCTGTGAAGTGTAGGGGCACGATTCAAGAAAACAGGATGTTCGTTTATTATATTCTCAAGTATATCAAAAACCACAGGATCTTTTTCCTCTATAAAAGGCCGGGCAGTACGAAGATTTGTAGCAAGGCCCTTCTTTATGAGATCTCTCAGTATGAAGGGTTTATAAAGTTCCAGAGCCATTTCTTTGGGCAAACCGCACTGGTTTAATTGTAAATGAGGGCCAACAACAACAACTGCACGGCCTGAATAATCAACTCTTTTACCGAGAAGATTTCTGCGAAACCGGCCCTGCTTGCCTTTAATAGTGTCTGAAAGAGATTTCAGCGGACGTCCGCCGGTACCCGTCACAGTCCGGCCCCTTACGCCATTCTGGATAAGAGCATCGACCGCCTCCTGAAGCATTCGCTTCTCATTGTGCAGCATAACCGTGGGCGCCCCCATCCTTGATATCTGCATAAGGCGGTTGTTCCGGTTTATAACCCGCCTGTAAAGATCATTTAAATCCGAAGATGCAAACTTTCCCCCTTTTAGAGGAACAAGCGGCCTTAAATCGGGAGGAATAACCGGGATGCAGGAGAGTATCATATTTTCCGGGCTGTTACCGGAATTTAAAAAATCTTCAACAACCTTAAGGCGGCGCCTCCAGTTCCTGCGCTTCCCTTTTCCGCCTTTTTCAGATTCCAGATTTTTGCGTATCCCGCGCGCAATCTTTTTAAGATCTATTTCGCTTAAAAGCTTTTTCAGGGCTTCCCCTCCAGTCATTGCCTCAAACTCGTCTTCGTATTCATTCTGAAGCCTCTGGTAGTCTTCAATTGATATAAGCTGTCCTACCTGGAGTTTTTTACCTCCCAGTTTAATATCACCCTCGACACTAATTACAACATAGGCAGCATAATAAGCAATTCTTTCAACATCGGACCTTCTCATATCAAGAAGCATCCCTATTCTCGAAGGAGGTTTTCTTATATACCATATATGAGCAACAGGAGTTGCAAGTTCAATATGTCCCATACGCTCGCGCCGGACTTCCTTTTTAGTAACTTCAACACCGCATCTCTCACAAGTTACCCCTTCATGACGTGGATACTTGTAGCGACCGCAGTTGCATTCATAGTCCTTCATCGGGCCGAATATCCTTTCACAGAAAAGTCCGTCCCTTTCTGCGCGAAATGTGCGGTAGTTTATGGTTTCGGCCTTTTTAACTTCTCCGTAAGACCACCCGCGCACATCCTCTGGAGAAGCAAGCATAAGTTTTATCGAATTAAAATTTTTATAATTAAGTTCTTCAGGCATGATTTATTAATCCTTAAGATTCTCTAAAATCGCTTTCAAGCCCAGGGACTGCAACTCCTTAACAAGCACCCTGAAAGATTCTGGCACTGTCGGTTCTTTTATTTCATCGTTTTTAATTATAGCTTCATGCATTTCCGTCCTGGCTTTTACATCGTCACTTTTGTAAGTAAGAAGTTCCTGAAGCGTATAAGCAGCCCCGTAACCTTCCATGGCCCATACTTCCATTTCACCAAATCTCTGCCCGCCGAACATGGCTTTTCCGCCAAGTGGCTGACGGGTTATTAGAGAATAAGGTCCGGTCGAACGGGCATGAGCCTTATCTTCAGCCATATGTTCAAGTTTCATCAGATACATAATGCCCACAGTTATATTATCACCAAGTACCTCACCCGTCCGTCCGTCATAAAGCCTTGCGCGTCCGGATTCTGAAAGTCCATTTTCCCTAAGCATCTTTTTTATTTCTTTTTCAGTAGCTCCGTCGAATACTGGAGTGATAACCCTGATCCCGGCTTTTTCGGCAGCAAGGCCAAGGTGTGCCTCAAGAATCTGACCTACGTTCATTCTTGAAGGAACTCCTAAAGGATTTAAAAGAAAATCAACCGGGCGGCCGTCTTCGGTATACGGCATATCCTCTTCAGGAAGAATCCTTGATATAACGCCTTTATTCCCATGTCTTCCCGCAACCTTGTCACCTGCCATTAGTTTTCTGCGGGATGCAACATGTATTTTGACTTTTTTCGACACCATTACAGGAAGCTCGTCGCCCTTTTCAAGGTCGTCTATCTCGGCCTGACGCAATTTATTGAGCCGTTCCTCCTCAACACTCCGAAGTATTTTATTTTTTTCTCTATAAAGTTCGTATTCTTTTTTTGTTATTTCACCCTTTTTCGCTTTATTGCTCATTCTAAGGGTACGGGAGCTGCTGTCTTTTCTAAATTCTTCAATAAGACTGTCGTACCTGTCATTAATTTCCCCGGAAAACTTATCTTTCCTGTTTTTTGTAAGACTGTCTTTCCGGTCAAAAACTTCTACGCGTATAACTTTTCCTTCTATTCCTGGAGGAACCTTCAGTGAAGTGTCCTTTACATCTTCGGCTTTTTTACCGAAAATGGTTTTCAGAAGCCTGACTTCGGGAGTATAGCGGGTTTTCCCTTTAGGTGTAACTTTACCTACGAGGATGTCACCCGGCCTTACATAAGCCCCAACCCTGACAATTCCGTTTTCATCAAGATCTCTTAGGCGTTTCTCTCCGACATTGGGTATATCCCTGGTTATTTCCTCTCTGCCTATTTTCAGGTCCCGGGCCTCAACCTCCTCTTTAAATATATGGATACTTGTAAAAATATCCTCTTTAACAAGACGTTCGGAAACCAGAACCGCATCTTCAAAATTATATCCTTCCCAGGGCATAAAAGCTACAACAAGGTTGCGGCCAAGCGCAAGCTCGCCTTTTGCGGTTGCAGGCCCATCAGCCAAAATGTCGTCTTTTTTAACTTTCTCACCTTCAGATACTATAGGCAGCTGGTTATAACTTGTGTCCTGATTGCTTCTTATGAATTTTTTAAGTTCATAAACATCTATATGGTCCTGTTCGGTTTTTTTATTGCTTTTTCCGGCAGCCTTTATGATTATTTTCTCTGAATCAACATATATTACTTCGCCTGCCCTGTCAGCTTTTACAACAACACCGCTATTCCTGGCAACAACCTGCTCCATACCGGTAGAGACAAGTGGAGGCTCGGTTATTGAAAGAGGGAGAGCCTGCCGCTGCATATTAGAACCCATAAGAGCGCGGTTAGCATCATTATGCTCCAAAAAAGGAACCAAACCAGCCGCAGCCCCGACCATCTGCTGGGGGGAAATATCGATATAATTAACTTCAGTTTTTTTCACGAGGGGAAAATTGCCCCTCTGCCTTGCAGTTATAAGCCCGTCGGGAAGCTCCCCTTTTTTATCTGCTACAGTCGCGGGAACCAGTACGTTTTCATCTTCAATATCAGCGGTAAGATATTCTATTTTATTTGTAATCTTTCCGTTTTCAACTTTTCTAAAAGGTGTTTCTATGAGACCGTATTCATTTATTCTTGAATAAATTGCAAGTGTTGACCGCAACCCGATATTCTGTCCTTCAGGCGTTTCAATCGGGCATATTCTTCCGTAATGTGTATGGTGAACATCCCTTACTTCAAAGCCAGCCCTTCTGCGGTCAAGACCGCCCGGGCCCAACGCTGAAGTTCTTCTCTTATGGGTAAGTTCCGTAAGAGGGTTTGTCTGAGACAAAAACTGGGAAAGCTGACCCGTACCGAAAAATTTATTTATAGCAGCAGACACAGGAACCGGATTTATAAGGGATGTCGGGGTCGCGTCTTCCGGAGACTGAAGATTCATTTTGCTTCTTACAAGTCTCGCCAAATTAGCAACTCCCCTCCTGAGATGGTTTTCAAGCTGTTCTCCAACTGTACGCACCCTGCGATTACCGAGATGATCTATGTCGTCTACTTCTCCTCCTATTCCGTTATTAAGCATTATTATATATTTTACGGAGCATATTATATCAGAGGGAGAAAGATTTCGTTTTTGAAGAGACGGCAGGGGCATTTTTGAATCAGCGTATATTTGTTCAAGCTTTTTATTTATTTTATAGCGGCCGACTTTTGTCAGGTCATATTTTGCAGTTCCCTTAAAAAAAAGCGTATCAAAATATTCTATAGCTGCCTCGGGAGTTATATGCTGCTGCGACCTAAGAATCTTAAAAATTTCATATATGGCATCCATTTTTGACGAGGTATTGTCTTTAGTGAGAGTAAGATGTATAGTCTGGTCGTTTACAGGGCGCCCTTAGGCAAAATGATCAAGATCCGCCAATTCAACTTTTCTTATTCCGTCTTTTCTCCACTTTTCAAGCAGTTCTTCTGTTACAACCTGATTCGGACGACCACTGAACTCTGTTGTATCTTTCGCGGAATCGGGTATTGAAACAAGAATTTTACCTACAATTGTATCGCTTTTTTTTCCTTTAATATCAATAAGCTTTGTAGGATAAAAAAGCCTGAGTATATCCTCGTCTTTTTCCCATCCCATGGCACGAAAAAGAACAGTTACGGGGAATTTTCTTTTTCTATTTATCCTTGCATAAAGTTCGTTACGATTATTATATTCTAACTCTATCCATGAACCCCTGTAAGGTATTATACGGCCGGCATAAAGATTTTTCCCAAGATTTGAAACACCTTTTTTCTCATCTTCTTCATAGTTAATACCGGGAGATCTGTGGAGCTGATTTACTATAACCCTTTCTACTCCATTGATAATAAATGTCCCGGTGGAAGTCATATTGGGCAGGTCAAAAAGATATAATTCCTCTTCTCTTATATCCGGTTTTTTGCGCCCTTCCAGTTTAACCTCAAGGGAAAACCTCACCCTGATCGGAAGAGCATGGACAACATCTTTTTTTACTGCGTCTTCAATACTGTACAAAGGCAGGTCAACCTTGTAATCAATGTAGTTTAATTTCATATTCCTGTCTATGCGCTCAATAGGAAATATATCTTCAAAGACTGCATGCAGCCCGAATTGCTCCTTTTCCCCTTCAGCAGACCACTGAAGAAATTTTTCAAAGGATCTTTGCTGAACCCGTATTAAATCGGGTGAGGGAAGGGATACCTTCGTTGAAGAAAAATCCTTAACTTTGTCAGGTATATGAGGATATAACATTACTTTTATTTAAGTTCTACTGTAGCTCCAAGTTCTTCAAGCGCCGCTTTCGTTTTTTCCGCAGTTTCCTTATCTACACCTTCCTGAACAGGTTTCGGAGCACCGTCAACAAGTGTTTTTGCTTCCTTAAGGCCAAGTCCAGTTATTTCTCTCACAGATTTAATAACCTGAATCTTTTTATCTCCGGCTGCCTGGAGAACTACATCAAATTCAGATTTTTCTTCTTCTGATGCACCGCCTGCTGCTGCGCCGGCAGCTGCCACCGCTACAGGAGCCTGTGCCGAAACACCGAATTTTTCTTCCATAGCGGAAACAAGATCCGACAACTCTATGACTGTAAGCTGCTCTACCTCTTCCAAAATCGTATCTACTTTACTCTTTTTCTTAGCCATTACTGCTATCCTCCTTTTTTTCAGTATCCGTCACCGGGGCTTCTTCATCCCCGCTGGCCGGTTTTTCTGATTGATCTTTATCTTCCTCTTTAATATCCGTTGCAGAAGCCTCTGCTGCCGATTTTCCGACAGCTTCTTCCTTTGAGTCCTGGCTTTCTGACTCAGAAGCGGATTGCTGCTTTTCCTGCGCAGCCGGTTCCTTAACTTCTTCTTCCTTTGCTTCCGGCTCTGCGACAGCTTCTTCCTTTGAGTCCTTACTTTCTGACTCAGAAGCGGATTGCTGCTTTTCCTGCGCAGCCGGTTCCTTAACTTCTTCTTTCTTTGCTTCCGGCTCTGCGACAGCGTCTTCCTTTGAGTCCTTACTTTCTGACTCAGAAGCAGATTGCTGCTTTTCCTGCGCAGCCGGTTCTTTAACTTCTTCTTTCTTTGCTTCCGGCTCTGCGGCGGGTTCTTGCCCTGAATTCTGATCCGAAACTGCGGTAACAGGTTCCTGTTTTTCTTCTGCGGCCTGTTCTGGATGCTCTGGTTTTTTCTCCTGTAAATCTTTTAATGCATAAATCAGTTTTTTAATTACTCCACTGAGAACGCTATGCAGATTCTGTATAGGGGCATTAAACACATTAACTACCTGGGCGATAAGCACTGTCCTGTCCGGGAGATCAGCAAGTTTTTTCAATTTATTCTCATCAAGAAAATTTTCACCGACTATGGCTGCTTTAAAAGACAATATTTCATTTTCTGAGAAATAATTCTTAAAAACCTTAAGCCCAGCAGAGGGATCTTCCGAACCAAGTATAACCGCTACCGGTCCTTTAAGGCTGCCGAACAATTCTTCGTATTTTTCTTTTCCGGCATTCTCCAAAGAGCGCCTGGCAAGGCGGTTTTTTACAACCTTCAGGGTGCACCCTACACTTTTGAGTTCTTTTCTAAGAACATTGGCTGCATTAGCGTTTATGCCCTGATAACTTGCTACTATTACGCTTCCGGAAGATTGAATCTCTTCCTCAAAGTTTTTTACAAATTGTTTTTTTTCTTCAATTTTCATTTTCTACAAAAAAATCCCGGCGGGGTTCTTCTAGAAACAGGAACACCGCCTTATACAACCCTGCAAGGCGGCCTGTTCCCTTACCGCCGGTTCTACTCCGGACAAACTAATCTTTTAAAGTATATTAATTTTTTTTTACTTGTCAAATACTATGCGGCTATTTCAATGCCGGGGCCCATTGTGGTGGACAAAGAAACCTTTTCAATATATTTGCCTTTGGCAGCGGACGGACGGCTTTTTTTAATTGCATTTAGATACTCATGGAAATTATCTTTCAACTTCCGGATGTCAAATGAAGTCTTTCCTATTGCGCCATGCACAACAGCTGACTTATCCATACGAAACTCCATCTGCCCCTTCTTTGCCCTTTCAACGGCAGACACAACATCCTTGACCACGGTATTTGATTTAGGGGACGGCATCAGGCCCCTCGGACCTAAAATTTTACCGAGCTTGGCAAGGTCCTTCATACACTCAGGTGTAGCAAGAAGTATATCAAATTCAAGATTCCCTTTATTTACCGCATCTATAACTTCATTCTTTCCGGCTATGTCAGCCCCGGCCTGACGCGCTTTTTCCGCATCAGCAGCTTCTGCAGCAACTGCCACAACAAGCTCCTTGCCGGTACCGTGTGGAAGGACAACACTGCCTCTGACCATCTGATCAGACTGCTTTGGATCTACGCCTAACTTGATTGCAATATCCACGGATTCATCAAATTTTGCCGTAGCGCATTCTTTTAACTGTTCAAAAGCCTGTTCAATTTCATTTATTGAAAAAACCTTTTTTTCTGCCTTCTCTTTCAGGTCGTTATATCTCTTACTTCTCATTTTTTACTTGTTCTCCGTTTCCTGCACTACCACTTCTTCGGATTTTTCTTCCGGAGCGCTTTCTTTTTTCTCAGGTTCCGCCGCATATTCCTTGCCTGAAGCTTCAGGAACAACATTTATCCCCATACTTGAAGCAGTGCCTTTTATTATATTCATGGCTTTTTCAACATCTTCCGTATTCAAATCTTCAAGTTTCTGTTTTGCTATTTCTCTTACCTGGGCTTCCGTTATTTCACCAATTTTTCTTTTATTGGGCTCACCGCTGGCAACTGCTATTCCGGCAGCTTTTTTAATGAGAGAAGCCGCCGGGGCTGTTTTGGTTATAAAAGTAAAAGATTTATCCTTATATACTGTAATTTCAACGGGCACGAGCATACCGGACTCACGGCTTTTAGTCTTATCATTGAACGCCTTACAAAAATCCATTATGTTTACGCCGTGCTGTCCCAATGCAGGCCCTACCGGAGGAGCGGGAGTTGCCCCCCCTGCCGGGATTTGAAGCTTTATCTTTGTATCAATAGTTTTCTTTGCCATATTTTATCACCTTTAAATTTTATCTACCTGAAGAAAGTCCAGTTCAACCGGTGTTGTACGTCCAAAAATAGTAACCATCACTTTTACCTTTTGTTTTGAGCTGTCAGCATCTTCAACTATTCCCATGAAATTATCAAAGGGGCCCTCTACTATCCTTACCTGATCTCCTTTTTTGAATGAAACTTCAGCCTGAGGCTCCTGTTCTTTTCTCTCTTCAACCATATCCACAATTTTCTTATATTCTTTATCGGTCAAAGGAATAGGATTTTCCCCACCGAGAAAATCCGTAACACCGCGAATATTTTTCATCAGCCAGTAACTTTCTTCATCAACAATCATATTTACAAGAATATAGCCGGGAAAGAAATCCTTCTCAACAACCTGTTTTTTTCCCTGTCTGAGAGTTACTACTTCTTTGCGGGGAATCATTGTGCCAAAAAACTTACCTTCTATGCCCCTGTTTGTGATAGTTTTTTCAAGAATATCAACTATTTTTTGTTCCTGGCCGGTATAAGTGTTTACAACATACCACCTGGCTTTTTTTTCTTCTTTTTTTTCAGTCATTATTAATTTACAACAATACTCCTACAACCCTGGACAGAATAAAGTCCACTATACCTATATAAAAGGAAATAATTAAAACCAGAATTATTACCACAATAGTCGAAGCCATTGTAACCTGTTTAGTTGGCCATGCAACCTGTTTTCCTTCAGAAATAACTTCCCTTATAAATTGTCTCGGTTTTTCTAACATTTTACCCCTTTAATATGGCAGGCCTGGCAGGACTCGAACCTGCAACCCCCGGTTTTGGAGACCGGTGCGCTGGCCAATTGCGCCACAGGCCTTTAACCTTTAACCGTTTTATGAGCGGTATGCTGCCTGCAAAACCTGCAGAACTTTTTCAACTCCAGTTTATCCTGTCTGTGTATCCTGTTGCGACGGTAAGTATAATTTTTCCTGCCACAACCGTCACACTCAAGATGCTGAACTATAATTTGTTTTTTCGCCATTTAACCCGCCTTCAACGTTCTTTAATTAATCAAGTACTTCCGAAACGACGCCGGCGCCTACGGTATGTCCGCCTTCACGAATAGCGAATCTCAATCCCTTTTCCATTGCAATGGGCTTTATCAATTCGCCTTCAATCTCAACGTTATCACCG
>PWOI01000125.1 GCA_003557485.1 Elusimicrobiota bacterium
ATGAAAATGGAAGAAACAAAGTCTGAAAAAAATGAAAAATTTATGGAGAGAATTGAAGAGGTAAAATTATCGGAGGAATTGGTGGCTCAATGACTTTTACAGAACATTTGGGATTGACTCTTTTCTTTCAAAAAAAGAATTTACCAAGCTTTCACATTAATTTCAATCTAATTTCACATAGATAAAGTATAATATAATTAAAGAAAAGGTTAAAAATGGCTCAATATGAAAATTTTAATTATTGATGATGAAGAAACTATAACATCCATGTTGGCTGATGTCTTTGAAGTTCACGGCAATACTGTTATGATTGCTAATTCAGGACCGGAAGGATTATCCAAGGTTAATAGCTTTTTACCAGATATTATTACTTTAGACTTGAATATGCCCGGAATGGACGGTTTTGAGGTTTTGGAGCAACTTAAGAAAAACCCACTAACCAGAAATATACCGGTTCTTATTGCATCAGTAAATGACGACAATAATTATATAAAAAAAGGGATTCTTCTAGGAGCAAAAAAATACTTTATAAAACCATTTTCCATAGAAGACCTGGAAAAAGAAATTGAAAGATGCTGCGCCTGAAATTAAGCATTGAATTTAGATGCTGAGCAGTATTATTATTGCAAGTATTACACCGACTGCAATTCCGGCTGTTGCGGCATGCCCTTCTGTTCTTTTCTGAGCACCCGGTATAAGCTCGTGGCATGTAATGTAAAGCATGGCTCCCCCGGCAAAACCAAGCCCTATACTGAGCATAACAGGTGAAGTCATACCGATCCATCCACCTATAAATGACCCAAAGCCCATAGGAACACCGGCCAATACTGTATACCACAGAACTTTTAAGGGTGATATTTCCGCGGCCGACAGAGGGATTGCCATAGCCATTCCTTCAGGAATATTATGAAGGGTCAGTACAAATGCTATGGTAATCCCAAGAACCGGATCTCTGGCAAAACTTGTTCCTATGGCTATCCCCTCGGGAAAATTATGAAGAGCTATACCAATACCAAGTAAAACACCAACACGGATAAGAGAAACCTGAGAACTCAAGTTTTCGTCCGATATTTCCTTATGGGGAAGAAAATTATCAAGACCCATCATTACCAAAACCCCAAGCATAATACCGAATGAGGCAAGCACCAGGCCTCCATCCTCTATTGCGTGAGGTATAAGCTCCTTAAAAACAACCGCAAGCATTATTCCCGCTGCAAACCCCAGAAGGCTGCTGAGAGGGAGTTTAAGTTTTCTATGCGTAAAAACAGCTATAAGGCCGCCACCGGCAGTACCGGCGATTCCCGCCGCCAAACCCAACGCAAAAATATTAATTAGATACATTTTTTATTTCCTTTCTTTTTACTGCACTTTAGGCAAATGCCGAAAATATCAAGCCTATGGCT
Source organism: Elusimicrobiota bacterium (assembly GCA_003557485.1). Lineage (GTDB taxonomy): Bacteria > CG03 > SLGR01 > SLGR01 > PWQF01 > PWMP01. The sequence continues at coordinate 1,404 of PWOI01000125.1, forward strand.
AGAAGGTTTAAATCCATGTTCGGCACAGAGTTTTTCCTGCATTTCTTCTATCTGACTACTGTATACCTCAATATAGCTGTCACAAACTGTACATACCAGGTGATCATGATGTGTGTCTTCTGTCTTTACCTCGTACCTTGTTACCTTATCACCTTGGTCAACTTCATCTGCAACTCCCGACTTATTGAGTAGTTTAAGGGTCCTGAAAACCGTTGCCCTGCCTGCAGAGATCCCTCTGTTCCTTAGAAGTTCATAAAGTTCATCAACGCTGAGGTGCCGGCGTGATTCCAGAAAAACCCCGGCTATGTCTATTCTCTGCCTGGTCACCTGCAGGTTATTATCATCAATATATTTTCTGAACTTTTTAATCGGGGTTTTCATTTGAATATGAATTTCAATTTCATGAATATTATAAAAAATACTTATTAAATGTCAAACAACTGCAACTTACTACTTTTTATGTGCCGTAAATACGGGGAGATGTGTATCGTTCTATTAGGGGTACTGCGGCGTTCATCAGGAGTATGGCAAACATCACTCCTTCGGGATAACCGCTGAAGGTTCTTATAAGTACGGTAAGAAATCCGGAGCCAATACCGAAAACAAGCTTGCCTTTCGGTGAAGCCGGGGTCGTAACTGGGTCGGTTACCATATATGTCCCACCCAAAAACACGCCCCCTAAAAGAAGAGTAAATATAGGATTTATAAATTTATCCGGAGCAAATAGCCAAAGTATTCCAGAGAAGACTGCAATTGAAGTAAAATATGAAAGAGGAAGCCGCCAGTCCGCCGCTCCTGACAAAAGAAGCACCGCAAGGCCAATGAGTATAAGAATCCCTGACGTCTCGCCTGCACTCCCCTTCCTTTCACCCAGTAAGTACGGAATATAGAAAGAAGAGCCTGGAGTTTTTTCTTCAAATTTTATTCTATTAAGCGGTGTGGCTTCACTGACAGCGTCAGAATGCAAACCCGGGGATAAGCCGTATGGTAGACTGCGCGGGGTCATTGCGTACTGGGTTATTATAAGAGGAAAAGCCGCAGCAAGAAAGGCTCTTCCCATAAGCGCAGGATTGAAAATATTTTTACCCAGGCCCCCGAAGACATGCTTTACAATCAAAATTGCAAAAACCGCGCCTATAAAAGCAGCCCAGAGAGGAAAACCCGGAGGAAGAATCAGAGCAAGTATTACCCCTGTTACTGCAGCGCTTGAGAAACTCTCCGTAGAAAGCGGGGCTTTTCTCATTTTTAATGCAGCATATTCGGAGATAAGAGATGCACTGATACAGCAAAGAAAAAGATATATAACTCTTACACCGAAAAAATAAACTGCGCCGAAGCAGGGAAAGAGAAGAGCAAGTAAAGTCAGTCGCATCATTTTACCCGTACTCATACTTCCTCCTATATGTGGCGCCGGTATGATATTAAGCTTTATTTTCTTTTCTTTGGTTTTTTTATCTTTCATAGGCTTTTATTGTACGTGGATTATTCTATACTTTTTTACTTTTCTGTCAACTTTTTTTCTTTACAGCAGACCATACCATATCAACAGACCTGCTGCTTTTGAAGGGATCCATTTGGTAGGAGCCAAATAATTTTATGTCAATCAAACCGGTTTTCTTCATTATTTTTATAACTTGCTTCGAGGAAATCCTTGGAATGTCGGCGGGACCGGCTGTTTCCATTTCCCACTTTCTTTCTCCGGCGGCTTTAAAAAGCGTTATAAAAAAGGGATGCATAAATTTACTGGAAGTTGAAAAACTTCTAAGAAAAACATATTCTCCGTTTTCGGTTACCGCACTGCGGGGCTCGGACCAGGAATTTCTCTCTTTTTCAAAATTAAGAGTTTGAAATACCACTACACCCCCGGGCTTTAAGAGATCAAAAAACCTTTTAATAACTTTACGGTATGAAGACTGCGAAGCAAGAAGGGCCGCTGTGTTCCCAAGACTATAGACAGCATCAAATTTGCGCCTGCTGAAAATTTTACCTTCAAGAAAATCCCCTTCTATAAGTTCAATATTAGCGGACCCGCAATAAGCGGTATCAAACTTTTTGTCCGCCACACTTACGCTGTAACCCTTTTTCTCCATAGCTGCGGCATGGCGGCACGGCCCTCCCCCCACATCCAGCAAATTACCGGAATCCAAACCACGGCAATTTAACTGTTCCTGCAGAAAAGGGATCTCACGGGCAAGCCTTGAATCCCAGTCTATCATAAGTGAATATTTTTCCGCTGATTTTATGAATTTTCTTATCATATAAGGACCCCCAGAATACCGGCAAAAATTATTATAAAAGCCGGATGTATTCCGCTTAAAAAGAAAAGAATTCCGAAAAGAACTGCAAAAAGGACTGTTTTAGGAACCGCAAGACTTTCAATTCCTATAAGTTTAAATGCGGCAGCAATTATCATTGCAAAAACGGCTATACGCACCATTTCCATCGACCCGGACAGTGCTGAAGAATGACGGTATTTCATATAAAGCGGAATTAAGGCCATTATTAAAATAGCAGGAGGAAGAAAATTACCTGTATTGGCGGCAAGCGCGCCGAAAACACCGCCCTTTTTATATCCAACATAGGTGGCGTACTTAACGGAAATAGCCCCGGGAAAAACAGTAGTTATACCGCTTACTTCCAGAAACTCATCCCTCTCCATCCAGCCATAACGCTCCACAACTTCCTTCTCCATAAGAGGTATAAAAGAATAAGCGCCGCCAAAGGCAAAAAGGCCAACCCTGAAGAAAACTATAAAAAGCTGCAGATATATCACAGACTTAATGTCCTTTGCCTTTTATCATATCGACTGCATGTGGTATTATACCAATCACTGCAGACAGGGACTCTATGGCTCCCTCCGGAGAACCGGGCAGGTTTATTATGAGGGTTCTTCCCTTCTGGGCGCTTATTCCCCTGGAAAGAGCCGCTCTTTCTGTCATTTTAAACCCCTCTAGGCGCATCAGCTGGCTTATTCCAGGTATCTCCCTTTCAGCTACAGAGGCCGTTGCTTCCGGGGTGAAATCATAAGGACCAAGTCCGGTTCCGCCTGTTGTAAAAATAACTTCTACCCCCTCACCGATACATTCAACCAGTTTCTCTTTTATCCTCTCCATATCATCTTTTATTATCTTATATGAAACAATATCAAAACCGGCCCCTTTAAGGATCTCTATTACTTTTTTTCCGGAAGTATCATCCGCTTTCTCGCGGCTTGAAGAAACAGAGACAACAGCAGTCTTTATCATAAAACTACCGTATCTCCTTCCCTTACATATCCTCCGGAAATGACTTCCAGAAATATTCCTTCATCGCTCATTGCGCATTTACCAAGTTCTTTTCCTATCCTGCACATATCAACGCATTTTTTACCTAAACCGGTTACCTTAAGACGCACGGACTTGACTGTCAATATGTCTCCTGTTTTAAGATTTTCCGGCACTTTGCCGCTAAAAATCAGGTTTTCAGCCATATCACCTGCAGAGACTTCTATCCCTTTTTTTCTCATCCGTAAAAGCGAATCTTCAAATAAAAGAGATACCTGTCGTTTTCCTCCAAGAGCATGCGCATCCCCTTTAATACCGGCTCCTTGAATAAATTCCGCAGAGGAGACCCGGGATTTAGGCTCCCCTTTTTTTTCTGAAATTAAAAGGGCCTTAACTTTCTCTTTCATAATCGCCGCTTTTACCGCCTGTTTTTTTGATAAGCTTTATTTCTTTTATTGAAGCACTTCTGTCAATAGGCTTGACCATATCATATATATTCAAAAGAGCCGCCGATGCAGCCGTCAGGGCTTCCATTTCAACTCCTGTTCTATCGAAGGCTTTTACTTCTACTTCAACTCTGATGCCTCCCTTCTCAGGATTAATATCGGCCCGGCATCCCGTTATCCTCACAGGGTGGCAGAGAGGAACAATAGAAGGAGTCATTTTTACTGCAGAAACGGCCGCTGCTTCCGAAAGACGGATAACGTCTCCTTTAGGTATCTGCCCGCTTTTTATCAAAACAAGTGTTTCTTTGCTTAACTTTATAAAACCTCCGGCAACAGCCGTCCGGTTAGTCTCTTCCTTGGAACTTATGTCCGTCATCTTTATTTTATTTTCAGGCACTCTGCCTCCTATCCCCCTATACCGGACATTGCCAGATCTTTAGAAGTTTCCTGCCGGCAGGGAGACTTGATCTTTATAAATTCCTTTATAATTTTCTCTACCCGTTTTCTCCCGTATTTAAGGGCTGGGAAGGCCAGGAGTTCGGGTTCGGAAAAAAGGCAACTCTTAAGCCCTCCCCAGGCAGTTACCCTTACTCTGTCACATAGACTGCAGAAAGGAGAACTCAAAGGCGTTATAAAGCCTACCGGAAGACCGGTTAGAGGTGAAACACGGTAAACAGCTGCAGAATTTCCTTCCCTGAAAGGTGTACCGCTAACAATACCTTTTCCGGCAAGGTTCTCTCCAAGAAGGGAGACAGAAGCTGTTTGTAGTCCGTCGGTTCCTGAAAAAAGATCCATTTTCTCTATAAACCTTGGGATAAAATTTCTTTCATGGGCAAATTTTATTATATCTTCCGCTTCCGCTACATTAAAGCCTTTTATTAAAATAGTATTTAATTTTATCTTCTTGTATCTTAAAGAATTAAGATTCTCCAAAACTACGTCAAGGCTCCCACCCCTGGTAAGCCATCTGTATTTTTTCGCATCAAGAGTATCAAGGCTTACATTGATGTTATCCACCGAAGAATCATTTATACGAGACGCTATTCCTTTGACAGACAGAGAGGTGGTAACTCCCCAGTTTTCAAGGTTGAGCCGGCGAAAAAACCCCATCACCCCTTTTCTTGAAAAAGGTTCCCCCCCTGTGAAACGGAATTTTTTGACTCCAGCATCCCCCATTATGTCAATAAGACGCAGAATTTCATCCCAGGAAAGAAGTTCTCTTTCTCCGGCACCATGATTTCTTTCACCTGATATACAGTACCTGCACTTTAGCGGGCAGTAAGGAGTCAGCGATATTCTTGCATATCTAACTTTATTCATTTTCCCAGAGCGCACCTCGGGAAAACACAGGTTCCGCATTTCCGGCAGAACCCTCCGTATCCCTTATTAAGAACATCGTTGGGAGTTATCTTAACACCCGAAAAAATAAAAGGAAGAAAGAGATCCAGGGCAGTCACATCCGAATAGAGAGCGCAGGCGGGAACACCCAGGACAGGAATATCGTCCCGGTAGCCTACAAGCAGCATATTCCCGGGAAGAACCGGGGCTCCCCGACTTACCATCTCTACTCCCGCATCTTCTATGGCGCGGGAAGTCATATCATCGGGATCAACGGACATACCGCCCGTAACAATAATAAATCCGCAGCCGGCAGATACAGCTCTGTGAATATCCCTTTTTATAATCTCCGGATCATCTCCGGGCGTACTGAAAAAAGAAACGCTGCTGCCGTAACCGGATGCCTTTTCTTCAATGACGGGCCTGAAAGCGTCCTTAATTCTTCCCGAGGATATTTCACTTCCTGTTACTATTAAAGCTATTTTCTTTTTCTGAAAAGGTATTACTTCTAATACGGGATCAGAAGAATATGAAAGAGCCTTTTCCACTTTCTTTTTTTCTATAACAAGAGGAAGGGCCCGTATACCTGCAATTTCATCTCCACTGCGCACAGGAAGTGACGAATGTATTGTAGTCAGTGCTATATCTCCAATTTCATTTATTTTATCTACCGCATCGGCTTTTATAAAAACCATTCCGGAGAGACCGGCAGAAAAAACAATCTTTCCTTCACTCGGCCCTTGACATACAACATTGCGGCCGGCAATTTTTTTAAAAAGCCGGGCCGCGTCATCTTCATGATAAAAATCAGCGGGTATTTCAAAAGCATAAATATGTTCTTTCCCAAGGTCTTTTAGAACGGGAATGTCTTCCTCTCTGATTATATGTCCTTTTTTAAAGGCGGGTCCCTTAAAGCGGCCGGGAACAATGCGTGTTATGTCGTGCATTATAACCATACCGGAAGATTCTTCAACTTTTACAGTATTAAAATTTTTTTCTGTTTTTTGCATATGTTTTTATAGTGTATAAAATATAGAAACCAGGTGCAACTTAAACACCCGGGGCTAAATTCTGTATTTATTCAGTTCGGTCAGTCCGAAAGGCTCTGCAATGACTTTCCGCGAGTTTCCGGCTGAATGCCAGAGACATTCCGGTGAAACCCCCGGCGGCCATTTGGAATAAAAACCGCATATGGAAGCAGAAATTTCAATATCTTTCCCGGAGGCCTCTCCGATACCTATACA
>PWOI01000159.1 GCA_003557485.1 Elusimicrobiota bacterium
AAATTCATTGATTTCCCGGATAAGTTTATATATTCTAAACGCTGAATCTTTATCTCCTTTTTTACAATAACTTCTTATTATGAAAATGTAAGATGTTATCTCGTCTCCGCCGGCCCGTATTCTTCTTTTCCCCAAACATAAAAGCTTTATCAACCTGTATTTACTGGCAGTGAAATTACAATGTTTCTTCCTGTTACCAGAAAAAAATTAATTGAATTTGACTTGCAGAAAATTAAAATATATAAAAGTAATGAAATGTTTTCCGAAAACCTATAAGTTAAGCCTATGACCGAGACATTAATTACAGTAATCTTGGTTTTTATGATTATCGCAGCCGCCGTTGCGCTATCTACTAAAGAACTTCTTTCATCTGTAATTTCGGTTGGGGCAGTCGGTTTTGGAGGAAGTATAGCCTACCTGCTTATGAGATCCCCCGACTTAGCTATTACCCAGGTTGTTGTAGAGGTAGTTTCTCTTGTCCTTTTAATAAGAGTAACTGTAGGAATGGACCTTAAACTTAGCAGCGGCCGCAGTTCCTTAAGAAGGCTTGCAGCAGGCACACTGAGTATTTTTGTTCTATTTTTTCTATTTGTTCTTTCACTTAGAAATTTTCCGCCTTTCGGTGCTGCGGTTATGGATAGAATAGCTTCAGCCCCTTCCCTTTTTTACATAGATAAGAGTCTGCCGCTGACTGGCTCCCCCAATATTATTACAGGAATACTGCTTGATTTCAGGGCATATGATACGCTGGGCGAGGCGACTGTAATATTTACTGCTGTTCTGGGAGGATTGGCTCTATTAAGGAAGAAAGGAAGAATAAAAAAGGAGGAGAATCCTTATTAAAAATCGAAGCCTAATAGCCGTTATTGTGTCCAGATGGGTTTCCCCTTTTATCTTCCTTTACGGGATCTACCTTGTTTTATACGGACACCTTTCTCCCGGCGGGGGATTTCCCGGAGGAGTTGTTCTTGCCAGCTCGTTTATTCTTGCTCTGCTTGCAGAGGGAAGAAAAGCCGCCCTCAATAAACTTCCATATTATATTGCCAAAAGGCTTGATGCCTCCGGCGCCTTTTTTTTCCTGCTGATAGCTATTCTTGGCCTTGCCGTATCAGGGGTTTTCTTTATTAATTTTATACAACAGATTAGACCCGGCATGGAAATGAGGCTTGTAAATGCCGGCACGGTAGTCTTATCTAATTTTGCTATCGGGATAAAGATATGTGCGTCAGTTTTCCTTATCATACTTTTCTTAAGCGCCCTGCGTATTGAAAAGGATAAGGAAATAAAGACTATAGAGGAAGAGTAAAGAGATGAATTATATTCTCACATTACTTCTTTTTTTGGTGGGAGTTTTCGGTATTTTTACCCAAAGAAACATAATAAAAATCATAATTTCAGTTTCAATAGCCGAAAGCGCCGCGAACATGTTTCTTGTCCTTGTGGGATACCGCTCCGGCGGTATCGCGCCGGTAATAACCGGCCGCTACGGCCCGGAAGAATTTTCTTTATTGAGCGTTGATCCTTTTCCGCAAGTTATGGTGATTACCTCAATTGTGATAGGACTGAGCGTTATTGCTCTTATGGTTGTTATCGCCCTTAGGCTTTATCACATTCACGGGACTTATAACATTGACGAAATAATAATTAATTATAGGGAGAATAAAAAGTGAATGTTATTCTTCCCCTGCTGGTGGCTCTTCCCCTGGGAGCCGGATTTATAATAGCTCTTCTTCCTAAGAAGCACACTAAAGCAGCAGCTGTTATCTCTGTCACCGCATCTATTATAATTCTTGTAGGCTCCGCTGCACTTTTCGGCTATGAAGGGATTTATGAAATAGGCGGATGGAATGCACCGGTTGGAATAAGCCTCAGCATTGATGCTTTCAGCTGGATAATGCTTATGAGCATATCAACTCTTACTCTTTTTGTTTTGCTTTTTTCCGCAGACTATATGAAAACCTACACTTCACGCAGCCGTTTTTATGTTCTTTTTTTGATGATGGTTGCCGGTATGAACGGAACGGTGATTGCAGGTGACATTTTCAACCGTTTTGTTTACGTGGAAATGGCAGCAATAGCTTCATATATTCTCGTGGGTTTTGGTTGCGGCTCAAAGGAGCTTGCTGCGTCTCTTAAATACGCAGTGCTAGGAGCTCTTGCCTCTTCTGTTACTGTTCTGGGTATCGGTCTTTTTTCTCCCAGGTGAGACATATTTATGGAACCGTAAATATGTCTCACCTGGGAGAAAGCATAGCTGCCGATGGTCTTGTTGTTTTTTCCCTGAATGCGCTTTTTCTTGCCGCTCTCCTTATAATTGCCGGTTTTGCTTTCAAGGCGGCTCTTTTCCCGTTTCATATATGGCAGCCCGACGCGCTCAGTTATTCTCCCGCTCCGGTTGCGGCAATGATAAGCGGAGCTCTTATCTCCTCGGTAGGAGTTTATGCGATGATACGTACGGTTTTTGCTGTTTTCGGAATAACTGCCCAGCTCGGATGGCTTTTAGCCTCTTTGGGAATTGTTTCAATGGTGTCGGGAACACTGCTCGCGGCTTCCCAAAAGAACTACAAAAAGATTTTCTCCTATTTAAACATTTCACAGATAGGTTATGTTTTTCTGGGTGTCGGTATAGGCGGTCAGCTTGCTGCCAGGGGTATAAATCTGACGGCGGGGACGCTTGCTGTAACCGGCGGAGTATTCCATCTTGTCAACCAATCTGTTTTTAATCCTCTGCTGTTCTTAACTGCGGAAACGGGTCTTGGACGCAGAAAAAACCCCGAATGGATTGCGGGGCTTCTTTCACTGGCTGGCGTGCCGCCTCTCGGGGGGGGAATCAGTAAGATAATGATAATTGCGGCCTGTTTTATGGCCGGCTATTATTTTATCGCTTTTCTTGCCGCTGCAGTTGCAGTATTTACTTTTATTATTCTTAAGAGATTTCTTTTCTATCCCGGGGAGAAGAAAAAAAAGGCCAGGAAAAGTGTTCCCGCTTTAATCCGTATTCCTGTAACCGGGCTTTCAATACTGTGTCTTGCCCTGGCCCTGCTGGCATTGCCAATTTTCAGGCCCCTTGTACTTGACCCTGTTTCCAGGAGTATTTTAGGCCCGGCCGGGTCGGAGAGTTATGAGGATAAGGTTCCGTGAAATCTAAAATAGCAGTATTTTTTCTTTCTTTTATCGTATGGTTTCTTCTAATTTGGCCTGTATGCGGACATTACGGGGCAGTTGACTTTCAGGGTATTACAGCTGGCTTCTTCGCTTCTCTAATTTCTGCTCTTATATTCGGCAAAGGCTTTGCTGAAAAGCCGCGCAAAATACTTGAACCACGAAGATGGTTTTATTTTCTACTCTTTATACCGGTTTTTGCTTATTACTGCATTAAGGCAAACATCCAGGTGGCGTATCTCGTAGTGCATCCGCAGCTGCCTATAAAACCGGGTATAGTAAGAATGCGTACGAAATTGAAAAACCGTGTTGCCATTGTCGTTCTTTCAAACTGTATAACGCTTACCCCTGGCACGCTTACGGTTGAAGCAACCGAAAAGGGAGTCCTTTATGTTCACTGGCTGGCAATAACGGCCATTGATGAGGGCGAGGCCGGCCGCATAATAGCTGGAAAATTTGAATATTTTCTGCATAAGATATTTGAGGACGATTAAATATGGAGATTTTTATCTATTCAGCTCTTTTCCTATTTATTCTTGGCATTTTTCTTTGCCTGGGCAGACTGATATCCGGACCAACTGCCCCGGACAGGGCTGTGGCAATTGAAATTATGGGTATAATACTTGTGGGTTTTTGTACTGTTATCAGTATTTTAACCGGCGAGGAATTTTATATGAGCGTGGCAATTGCCTGGGCTCTTTTAAGCTTCATAGGAAGTCTTGCACTCGGAAAATATTTAGAGGGGAAAAACCTCGATGAATGAATATATAGGAATAGTGCTGATTGCCTTCGGTGTAATATATGATCTTCTTGCCTGTCTGGGGCTTATCCGTATGCCGGACATATATACCAGGCTTCAGACAGCTACAAAAGCAGTGACCGTAGGAACTGCATGCATACTTATAGGCGCAGCCGTTTATGCAGGGCCCGGGCCGCTTGCCGCAAAAGCACTTCTTTGTATGGTTTTTGTTCTTTTAACCAATCCCACCTCGGCCCACGTAATTGCGCGAGCTGCTCACAGTTCGGGTATAAGAGTTGAAAGGGTTACAGCGGAAGGACTTATGGGGCGTGAAATTGAATCAGAACTCTGGGATGTAACAAAAAAGGAAGACACGGTTCAGAAAGATTTACTTATGCATATAATTGCGAATTGTTCTATTGTTGAGATAAACCAACATGTCAATAAAGAGGGTCTTTTTGAATTGGTTTCTCAGAAATTAGGTCATATCCAGAATGTTTCCCCCGATGTGATTAAGAATAAATTAATTTCTCGCGAAAAAGAATCGGTAACGGCCCTGAAACCCGATTTTGCCATTCCGCACATAATTATAGCCGGGGAAGATTCTTTTGAAATTATTGCGATTCGGGCAAAAAAAGGCGTATTTTTCTCAGAGGACTTTCCGGCAGTCAGGTCAGTGTTTGTAATGTCCGGAACCCAGGACCAGTGGAGTTTTTATCTTAGGATCCTTGCCTTGATAGTACAGTTAGTCCGTACTGAAGGTTTTTTTGACAAATGGCTGAAAGCTTCAGATAAAGAAGAATTGAGAGAGTTGCTTTTAAATGGAATTAAAGGAATAAGAGAAAATAAAAACTAGTTTATTCCTCTCTATCTTTCCCGTGCACAGGAATTGTAATTGTAAAACTTGTTCCTTTTCCACTTCTAGTTTTTCCCGATATTTCCCCTTTATGCCCTTCAACAATATCTTTGGCAATAGTTAATCCCAGGCATTTTTCCATGATAGCTTTATGTTGGAAAATATTTTCCACATATTTTTTTGACATTCCGGGGCCGGTGTCGGAAATTGAGATCTGAACCTTTTTCTTTTTTGATTTTGCGGATACTGTGATTTTATCACCCGGGCTGCCGCAGCGGACAGCATTTCCCAGTATATGGGTTATAACCCAGGTCATTTTTGTAAAATCAATTTTAACTTCCGGAAGGTCTTCATCCAGCTCTCTTTGGATTACAATTTCCTTTTCTGCGGTCTGTCCCCTGATTGGCTGCAGGGCTGATTCAATAAGTTTATTAACACTGGCAACTTCCCGGGAGATGATATGAATATCAACCTCCTCTTCATGTTCGGAGGTATACTTGTAATACCTATCCAAAATATCTCCCCGGGCCAGTACTCCCACCAGGCGCTTGGAACGGTCATCTGCCAGAACGGGAATCATCTTCACCGATACTTTGCTTATCAGATTAAATGCTTTCAGTAAACTGTCATCCTCGTAAACAGTTGCAGCAGGAGGTACGCATAAATCCTGCGCGTTACGGGACAGATCTTCCTCTTTAAGATCGATTATGCTGTCATATCTGAGTATTCCAACCAGTTCTCCGTTTGTTGAATCAGCTACCGGAAGATAGGAATAAAAACTTTTTTCAAAATACTTAAAGGTATCCTTTATGATAGTTTGGGAAGGAATTTTAATTATATCACTCGTCATTGCCTCACGGACCTGTATATTTTCAAGCAGTTTATGTTCTTCTTCCTGGTCAATGTCGATTCCCCGGTTTATAAGCTTGGTTGTATAGATGTTTTTTTTCTGATACCAGCGGGTCAGGGTGGAGCTGATTATACAGGCAAACATCATTGGCAGAATAATTCCGTGGTCATGGGTCATCTCATATAAAATAATTATAGAAGTCAGCGGAGCATGGGTTGCTCCGGCGAAAACCGCTCCCATCCCAACCATAGCGTAGGACCCCGGACCGGCTGCAAGCTCGGGAAATATAATATTGATAAGACTTCCGTAGCCTGCTCCCATCATGGCCCCAATAAAAAGGCCGGGGGCAAAAATACCGCCGCTGCCGCCACTGCCCAGAGTTAAAGAAGTGGCAATTATTTTGGCCAGCATCAAAACCAATGCAAACTGCAGGGTTAAACTGCCGTAAAGCGCCTGTTCCATAACCGGATATCCGGTAGCATGAATTTGCGGAAGCCACAAAGCCAGTCCTCCCAGAAGAAGACCGCCCATGGCCGGTTTTACCGCCATAGGAAGCGAAATTTTCTCAAAAAAATGTTCCATTCCATAAATCATTTTTTGATATGTGAGGGATATAACGGCAGCTGAGACTCCCAGTCCGATATAGAAGAAAACTTCCCAAAAACTTATCATCTCATGGGGCGGAATACTAAAAACAGCATAAAACCGGTCAAGAAATATATTCACAACAGCCACTCCCACTACAGACGCAATCACTATTGCAGATAAAAAGCGCAGCCTTATATTACGCAAAATAACTTCAATGCTGAAAATAACCCCGGCAAGTGGTGCGTTGAAAGTGCCGGCAATCCCTGCCGCCGCACCGGCCCCAAGTAAGGCCTTTGTTTTTTCTGTTGATAATTTTAAAAATTTTCCGACGGATGAACCGAACGCCGAGCCTATCTGGACTATAGGCCCTTCACGGCCTGCTGAGCCGCCTGAACCGATACATATTGCCGAAACAAGGACTTTAAGCGGGACAATGCGAAAACGCATTATCCCGTCTTTTTTTGCCACAGATTCCATCACTTCGGGTACACCGTGGCCACGGGCTTCCTTTACAAAATAAGCGATTACAGGGCCTATAATAAGCCCACCTATAGCCGGAGCGAAAAGGCGGTACTGCCAGGGAAGCGAAAGAACCGCGTCAAGAAAACCATCGGTGGTAGTAGCTCCGTAAAAAATATGTTTAACACCCAGAATAAGCAACTTGAATGCGATAGATGCAAGTCCGCCAACTATGCCAATAAGAGTTGCAAGTATAACCATTCCAAGAGGGCCGGACTGTTGGAAATACCGGTATACCGGACTGTATATACCTTTATATAAGATATTCACTATCCCGAAACTGCCAGGTTTTGCTTTTTTATATTGATTCATTAATTTTACTTTTGAGTTTTAAATAGAAATATTTTCACAAGTAATATAAAACATATTCATTTCTTTTGCAAATAAAAAAAATGTTAGGAATTTTTTAAAAGTGCACAGTTTACAATTTAAAAGTGCACACTTTTAAGATCCTTAATTTTAGCTTTTTGTACATCAATAAGATTGTTGTTACACCAGAATCTGACTTCGGCAGCGTGTTTGGTAATGGGTGAAATACGCAGATTTACCGGGGTATTACATTCTGCGTTTTTAGGTTTAAATATGATGTTATCAAGGGAGGCGCGTCTGTAATTGTCAATGGTTCTGTCTACCCTAAGACAAAAGATATCCCTTGTCGATTTGAATGGAGGTTTTAAAGAAAATTCTCTGAACAGGGACTGGTTTTCTTTTAATGCTCTTTGAAATCTGATATCAGGAACTTCTTCAGTGGTTGAATGAACCCATCGGTAATTATACTTGCGGATTAGTTTGAAGAGTTCCTGCCGGG
>PWOI01000205.1 GCA_003557485.1 Elusimicrobiota bacterium
AAAATGGAAGAAACAAAGTCTGAAAAAAATGAAAAATTTATGGAGAGAATTGAAGAGGTAAAATTATCGGAGGAATTGGTGGCTCAATGACTTTTACAGAACATTTGGGATTGACTCTTTAAACTCAAGACTGTTGACCGGTCCGTCTCCTTTAACAAAAAAACGGAAGGTGTAATTTGCCGGAAGAGTAAGATCGATATCGCGGGAGGCTACAACCCAATCCGAATCCGTAAGGTCGTAGTCAATTGCCAGGCAGGGGCCGTCCTTTCCTTCTCCGGTGCCTATTTCAATGCCCTTTCCTATTGCAGTCCACCGGCCGGGATTCTCAAACCCCGACAGGCGCAAGGATGACAGAAAAAAGAAAACAAATATAAAAAGGCAGAGCGCGGAAGTTTTCTTCAGTAGATTATCTCCACTTCCCGGGGCATACTGTCGAAGTATATCTCGTTATCGGTAAATTCTTCATGGACGCTGCCGTCTATTCTCACTCTCCGTATTGTCCTCTCCAGGTAAGGTGATTTCAGCATAAAGCCTTCCGGAGGCGCGGCATCGCCTTCAAAGCGCATCCTTACGGTCATCCCGGAAGAATCCATGGAGTATCCTATTGTTCCGTAGTGTGTAGGAAAATTGCTTATGCTTATCTCTTCGGAAAGCCAGTCTTCGTCAATGCCCATACCCAGCAGAAGCATATTGTCTTCCTCATAAACAAACATATTACGGGTAGTGTTGACAAGGCCCGCGCCTATCCAAGAATGGGGCATATCACCCACATAAGCGGGAGTGCGGTAGTCGGGATGTACAATCTCGCCCCAGTGGTTCCACTCAGGCGGCCTCTGGTCTCCTATTAGGTAATAGTAGGAATTAAGAGCTTTCTCCTTTTCGCCCAGAAAGAGAAACGGGCTTATATTCCTGATTTCATAAGGAGTATAACTGGTAGGCGGGCCGTCCGGGAACCTGGGTTTCATTGTATAGTTGTAGTAGCGTTCAAAAGTATACCTGAAGGACTCCTGGTCCAGGTAAGTGTACTCGTAGGTGGGAAAAACCGAAATTGTCGTTGAAGTGGGGTCAAAATCTGCAAGTGCTATGGAAGCAGGAATATACCTTATGTTATGCTTCTCCTGAACCATCTTTATATTCCTTAAAAGATTGCTCCGCAGCCCCTCTTCCTCCTCTTTCATCCAGGGTATAAGGTGCTGCTTCCCTACAACTTCGGCAAGAAGCTGTCCGTCCTTCCATCCTTTGAGAACCCAGAATATATCCCAGAGGCTCTGCTGGGGATTGCCTATGTAGCCTTCGTGGCTTTCGGATATGGGAAGCAGTCCGTACTCGGGCGTCCCCTCATAGCGGGAGTGAAGTTTTTGCCTTCTAAGCATCTCGGAAAATTCCAGGGACCTGCGAACCGCCGGAAAAGTTTGGCGGGCAAATTCCCTGTCACCTGTGAAATTATAGTAGTCAGCAACTGTGAATACATAAGCACCCTGTCCGTCCCACTGGTTCCAGTCCTGGCCGAAATGGGCCGGCTGTCTGGTTCTGGCGTTAAGTATATGGGGCACCCTGCCGTCGGATTCAACAGCTTCGCTTATCCACAGAGCGTAGCGCCTGGAATATTCGCCCAGGTTAGCCCTCAAGAGAGCTGCTGCCATTACCGAGCTGTCCCTGATCCATGAATGTTCATAGGCCCTGGAACCCGGCTGAAGGGCGTCGCCGTCCTTGTTTATAAGTATATACGCCAGGTTTGAGCGCATAGAATCAAATATTTTCGGGTTTGGTATATTAACCTCTATCCTGTTAAGTTTTTCCTTCCAGTCGGCCCTTACCTCTTCTAGCGTTTCCATAACCAATGATTCGGTGAAGCGTCCAGCCCTTGCCGGGTCATGATTCAGCGGCAGAACAAAAAGAAGCTGCTTAGTTTCCCCCGGAGCCAGGCTGTAATCATACGAAAGAGCCGCAGAGGCTCTTGCTGCGGAATCCCTGCGGACCGAAGAAGCCGAAGGCAGCGCTCCCTTATAAAGCAGTTCTACAACATCCCCCTCGCCGTAACCCATTGCCCCGAAACCATCGGGTCTCTGCAGGGAAATAACGCCCCCGTTATCGTTAACTTTTATCACCTGGTTTCTTGATGACGGAACAATACTTTCCACCTGGGCAAGTCCGCCATGCTGCCAGGGCGGATTAACAAGAAACGGCCTTATTGAAATAAATACTTTTCCTTCTTTTGTCTCTCCGCTTTTATTTTCAAGAGTGTAAATAAGACCTGTAAAGTCAATATTGTTTCTCTTGAACCCGAACCCTTTCTGCAAGAACTCAATCCCTTCGTATATCCATTTTACCTGCGTTATGGGCAGGTAGTTCTCTTCCAGGGAAAGCTCTATATCAACATCATTGTAGGATATCAGTCTCCCCCCGGTAAAAAGATAAGGCATAAGGGAAAAACTGCGGGTAAAAGCGCTCAACTGTCCGGTTTCGGTAAGGAGGCTTACATTAAAAGCTCCTTCCGTACCTATTATATTCCAGTACTGCTGCATATGGCTGAGCCACATCGGGAAAAAGCCCCGGGGATACATATCTGCAAGCATTCTGTAATATTCCATATCAGATTCCTGCATTTTCCTGCTGAGCTCTTTTCTTAATGCCTCTTCATCTCGTGCAACCATTATTGCATCCACAACGCCTCCGCGGGGAGCAGTTTCTTTGAGGTCTACAGAAAAAGTGTTGAATTCACCGAATTTTATACCTTCTTTTACGGTTAATCTCACTGGCTGCCTGTCATCAGGCGAAATACCGGTAATTTTTACTCCGTTGACAGATATGTCATATAAGTCTCCCCGGTCGCTGAGCCAGAGAAGAGTGTCGTATCCTTGCCAATGTTCAGGAACAAAAATGCTTCTTTCCGGGTTTTCAGAAGTATTCCAGTTTATCTTAAGGACCATATCAGGATCGGGCATCCCTACTCCGAAAGGTTCATCTCCGGTCTTGAATACCGTATTAAGTATAGAGTAGCCCCATCCGGTACCGCGCTGCCTTCCGTAGATTCTCAGGTAGCGCCTTGAAACCATTTCAAAATCAATGTCATCGGTTCCGCCCAGCCCGTATCTTTCGGTAAAAACGGTCTCCCATTCTCTGCCGTCATCTGAAACCTGTATATCGTAAACCCTTCCGTAAGCCATTTCCCAGTATATTATCAGACCGACAATTTCTATTTCGCGTCCGAAATCAAATTTTATCCACTGCGGATCGGAAAAATCACTTGCCCACCTGGTTCCAAAATTTCCGTCAACTGCATTCTGCGGCTCCAGATGCGGAAGTTCTATAGAACTTGCGGTAGCCGTAACCCTGAAAGGAGCAGAGCCTGCCCGCGTCCTTTCCCTTCCTTCAAGAGGCGTGTATGCCAGCCGGTCAATACATATCGTACCGCTTCCTCCCGATCCTTTCACAATGGCAATTTCCATGCTTTCAATATGAGTCAGGTCGGCACCCGGCTCAGGGCCCCAGGCAAACTCTATCCGGTTTTTCTCTATCTCATATCTTGTCCACTCCTGCGGGGGGCTCAGATCAGGCAGTTTTTTCCAGAAAACATTACCGTCTCTGTCCAGAAATTTTATCTCTACAGTATTAGACGGCCCCTCTCCCTTAAGATAAAAACTTATTTTAAAGTTGTCGGGAAGTTTTTTTCCTCCAAAGTTTTTTCCTGCAACGACCCAATCCTTTCCATCCCCTAGCCGGTAATCAAGACAGAGGGCGCGGCCTTCATACCCCCGGGCACTCCGGAGATTGACTCCCTCTGAGATAGGCTCCCAGGCGGAAATATTTTCAAAATTATCAATTATGTTTTCCGCTGAGGCGAAAACCGGAACAAGTATCATTGCAGTTAAAATTAAAACTAATTTTTTCATTTACCTTTCTCCTTTATTATATGCATAATGAAAACTAAACAATTCCTTAAAAGTTACCTAAAAAAGTTTGCTGAGAGGGATACCCTGTGATGTCCCCAGTGATCCGAAAGAGGTGTGAACGGAAGAACTGCTGCATAGTCCAGCTGCATGGAAATATTCTCCATTGCCTTCATTCCGTAGCTGGCTCCGAAAGCGACTTCATCGCTGCTTAATCCGGTCCTTATACCGATACTGGGATGCTTCAGCCAGGCTTCAACTCCAGCAGAGAGTTTAATCTTATCGGAAGGGTCCCCCCAAACCTGATCGCGATATATAAAAGATAGTTCAGGCGTAATTGATTTAAAATAGCCGGCGTCGTAAATCCGGTACCCTGCGCCTAAGGAAGCTGAGAAAGGAACGCTGTCTTTTTCTTTCAAACCTATATCGGCCGGAATAATGTTTCTGAAACTGAGACCCAGAGGAAGCTGCTCAACAGGTTCAACAATAAATCCCAGGTCGGCAGTAAAGGCGCCGGCACCGTCCTTTTTAGTTATAGGATCATTAAGTATCGGATCGCCGGAATCCATAGGTTCCCAGTCATAACCGTGATACAGATATTTAAGGTTTACTCCGGCAGCCACGCGCACCTTTCCGAAATCCGGAATCCAGTCGTTAAGTTCCCTGGCAGCGCTTAGGCTCAGAGCATGTTCACAGTATATTCCGTCTCCTCTGAAAACAGAGTATGAGATTCCGAAATGCCCTATCTCCGGGTAGGGATATACAAGAGAGGCAAGCATGTAATCAAGGGAAACTCCGGGAAGGCCTGAAAAAGGACTGTAATATTCAAAAAGCGCCGAAGGCTCTTTTATATTGGCCAGCCCGGCAGGGTTCCATCCGGCTGCGGATGCATCGTCAATGGTAGCTATAACGGCGCCTGCCTTGCCCGCAGCGCGTGAACCGAAACTTTCTACAAGGAAAGCCGCATATATCTTTCCACAAGTGAGCAGCAGAACAAAGGAAAGTGCCGCTGCCAGTCTTATTTTACTTTTTACTGAGATCATTTCGCCACCGCTATAGTTCCGTAGTGAATCTTACCGTCTTTTGTATGCACCATATAAATATATAATCCGGACTCAAGCGTGCCCCTTACATCTTCATCAGGTTTCCAGGTTATATAGAGGGGGGACGGTTCAGTCAATTTTGTGATTTCCCTTCCCCGCATATCGGTTATTGTTACTTTTTCGGCTTCCGAGCCGAACCTGATCTGGCGGTTAGAAGGAGTAATAAATCTCGTGTTGGGTTTCCAGCCGGCAACGAGCCCTGTTTGGGCAAAAATTGTAATACCGGCGTTGGGGTCGTATTTGTTATCGCCGTTAAGAGAAAAAATACTGTATTCGTACCTGGTACCGTGTGCCAGGCCGGTATCTTTATAAGAAACAATAACTGCTGAGGAAGCTGACCCCGGACCGGACAGAACAGCCGCCTGAGATGATGGGGACCATTTATTTTCAAGTAACTTGCCGTCCCTTTCTATCCGGTACTTGGCTCCCTGTTTTCCGCGCCATTTGATTGTAATTTCAGTCACCCCGGAAACCGGTTTTAACTTCGGGTCTTTCTCATCATACTGTGGACTGGCTTCATAGGTATAAACGGAAACAGAACCGGAGGGAGCAGATTCAAGGGCCCCGTCATAAGCCCTCACAACCCTTTTGTACTTAGTATTTGCAGAAAGCCCTGTCTCGTCCCAGTAGGTAGTCCCTGCAGGCAGCGGATCACTGGCACTGCTATCGGGAGCGGTCCCATAAAAAAGCCTGTATCCGCTTGCCCCCTGTATTTCATTCCAGCTCCACCGGATAGAATGTGTGGAGAGTACAACCCCGGTAAAATTGTCAGGCGGGCCTATTGCAGTCTTTGTAGAGACCGTGTTGGAATAAGCAGTTTTTATTCCGTCATTGTTATACGCCCAGACCCTGAACCAGTAAGTTGTCAGAGGAGTAAGCTCTTCGATAGTGAAGGTTGTGGTGTCGAGGGCAGTTCCCCATGCCGCGGCCGTTGTATGACCTATTGTAAAATTCTCATCCTCTGCATAAGAAATGCCGTAGCTGGTTAGGTCCGGGTTGGAACTTTCATTCCATAGAAGCGTAACAGAACTGGAATAAACAGAATCCACTTCAAGGGCCGAGGGGACGGCTGCAAGAGTGTAAAGGGAAACTACAGCGGAGGTTCCAAGAATAACAAAGTCATCGTATGCTACAACATATCGGGAATAGGAAGTGTTGGTATCCAGTCCGTCTTCAAGCCATTCTCTTGTCTCCGAATCAAAACTCTCCAGCTCCGCGTCATTAGATGCATTAAAAATTTTGTATGAATCCGCGTCCGGCGTTTCCGACCAATTCCAGTTCAGAGATTGCGTTGAGACTGGCGTTGCGAAAAGAATAACCGGAGGAGCAGTTAAGTGTAATGATGCGTCATCCCACCTGAACCCTCCGTCCCCCGCCGCTTCGGCTTCTTCTGTTTCATATTCCATCCCGACACGCACATAGGAAGTGTTTTCCGGAGAAGCACCCTGAATGCTGTATTTAGTCCATGTGTCGGTACTTCCTGTCAGGCCGGTTTTATCCAGTGTATATTCTTCCAGCAACTCATATGATTCATCAAGAAACCGGAGAAAAACGGTAATGTCATAATGGTCAAAATCCCAGTTTTCGGTAGGGTTGCCCCAGATTGAGAAATCATAGATAAGCCCTTCATCGGAACTTGCATAGTCCTGGTATATATAACCTTCTTTTTCCCAGCCCTGCATTAAAGCTACCCAGGTTCCGGTCCGGGGATCCATCCAGCCCGCATCATCCCGAACTATGCCGCCGTCACGTTCCCATCCATCTATAATCTCATTGCCGTCTCCATATTCAAAAGATGTATTTTCAAGAAATTCCTCTATGATGATATACGGTGTTTTGGTATCGGCATTTAAAGTCAGCGGCGTGGCGTACCCCTCCTCATCCATACCTAATATTGAATAGAAATACTCGGTATAGAGTTCAATATCCGTATCACTCCATTGTAATTGGTCTGTGCTATGTACAAGTTCTACGCCGGCAGTATCGGTTGAGGAAAAAACAGATTCCGACCTGTATATATGGTACAGGTTCATTATGCCATCAGGCGAGCCGGCAGCCGGCCAGTAAAGATCTATTTTAAGTTCAGTTTCAGAAGCAACGGCAAGCACGTTTTTAACATTAGAGCCAACATCGTTCAGCTTTAGGTCGTCAAGATATACCGTACCGCTTACATCAACATCTCCGGGCTGTAAAAAGAACAATATGTGGTTGATGCGTGAAATATCGCATAATTCCAAAGATGGATTAGTTAATTTGTCAGAATCCCATTCAAATGTCACTTCCTGCCAGAGGCCCGGTTGGGAAGCGGTAAGCTGCTGAATGTCACCGCTTTCAACTCCGTCAGCGTCCCTGAATTTCATAAGTATGGTTACTTCGCTATTTTCCGGGTAAACCCATATGGATATTGAACTGGATAGGCTTACGGAGAAATCGCTGACATTGTTGGAACCGTCATAAAGATTACCTGCTAAAAAGTAAGAAAACTCATCTCCCGCGGCTTTTTCATAAT
>PWOI01000020.1 GCA_003557485.1 Elusimicrobiota bacterium
ACCTGCAGGCGCTTCACTACACCTTGACATACCATTCTCTATCGAAGATCTGAAGCACGGCATTAAAAAAGCAGCAGGACTTGGCACATGTATCAGCATGAGCAGCAACAGTGGACAGATCTACTTTTCTTCAAAAATAATGCGGAACTTTTACAAGGAGGCGCTTCTATATGCAAACTCCGAAGTAAATACGCTCATTCTGGGCGAAACGGGAACCGGAAAAGAGATGGTGGCCAGGCTACTGCACCACTATAACAATCAACGCAGCAGCGGCCCATTTATATGCGTCAATTGCGGCGCAATACCTGAAGGTCTTTTTGAAGCCGAGTTTTTTGGCTACTCTCCAGGGGCATTCACTGGTGCCTCACACAGCCACGCTGGATATTTTGAACAAGCAAATGGCGGAACAATATTTCTTGATGAAATTGGCGATCTCCCTCTGTACCAGCAGGTCAAATTACTTCGTGTCATAGAGCAACAATCCATAACTCCACTAGGGTCGAGGCGCAAAATATCGCTCGACTTCAGGCTTATCACCGCCACTAATCGCGATTTATATAGCATGGTGTGCGAAGGGCAGTTTCGGCCTGACCTATATTACAGAATCGCGGTTGCTATACTTGACCTTCCCGACCTTGAAGCGAGAGGGAAAATAGAAAAATGCCAGTTATTCTCTCACCTCATGTCCTTAATTTCTAAAAAAGAGGGTATACGCACTCCTGATCTCCCTGACTGGCTACTTAACGCGGTCGGCAAAAGGGTTTTCAATGGGAACATAAGGGAAATGATGAACATCGCTGAACGCGTATTTTTAAAATACCGTATCGGTGGAACGTGGAGTAAAAAAGCCATCTTACCTATAATCGAAAATGAATCAGAAGCGCTAATGCCAGCAGCACACCCCTTTACCGATCATGATCTCGCCGTGGAGAAAAATGAAATACTGGATGCCTTGCAACGCAACCACTGGGTAAGGAAAAAGGCTGCCATGGACCTCGGCATAAGCCGTAAGGTGCTATGGGAAAAAATGCATAAGCATAACTTATATAACCATCCCGACCACGTAGGAAAGCGCCCCAGGCAACGGAGGGCAAAGTGAGCGCAACAGAAGCCCAAGCTCAGGAAAAAAGCAATGCCGATGCTGAGAAATCACATTCAGCAGTTTACGCATTCTGTCTTGTATCAGCATTTCATAACTCACCATTAGACCCTGAGCAGCTCGCAATAACGGAGGGAATCAGCAAAGAAAAAGCCGGGACAGCGGATCTTATACATCTAGCCTCAAGGCACCGCTTCAAGGCTAAGCAGGTAAATCTTGCATGGGAAGATCTTGAGCGACAAAGCTTTCCAGCAGTATTAGAGCTTAAAAATGGACAGTTCCTGGTAATTGCTCGTGTAGAATCTGAACAAGCTGTCTTAGTTGAGCCTAGACAGGGCAAACCACTCATAGCAACGCGTGAACAGCTGGAAGAAATCTGGACCGGCAACCTGGTCTTGATGCGTCCTAAAATCGGATGGAACACGGAAAATCCACGATTTGGATTTGCCTGGTTTCTTCCAATGCTGAAGCGTTACAGGTCAAGCCTGACAGAGGTAGGCATTGCCGCTTTTGTAATTCAGGTATTTGCGCTGGCCACGCCTCTATTCACCTTGCTCATCATTGACAAGGTTTTGGTTCATCGCTCTATTTCCACTCTTAATGTATTAGCCGGCGCCATGCTGGCCATTCTGCTTTTCGAGGCAGTTTTGGGCATTCTGCGTGCTCAGTTAATGACACGCACAACATACCGTGTAGATGCAACACTGGGCATGAAGGTGTATGAGCACCTTCTCAGCGTCCCATTAAGATACTTTGAACAACGCAAAGTTGGTGACACAGTTGCCAGAGTCAAGGAGATGGAAACGATACGCCAATTCCTTACTGGCTCTAGCATGATGGCAATAATTGACCTGCTTTTTGTAGGCGTATTCTTGCTTGTCATGTTTTTAATAAGTTACCAGTTAACGCTATTAGTTATAGCCATGCTTCCTCTACTGGTTGGTCTATCCATCATAACTTACCCGACCATCAGGAAGCGAATGGTCGACCGACTTGAAAAAAGTGCTGAATATCAATCATTCCTTAACGAAACCATAAGCAGCATACAGACTATAAAGTCTCTATCTGCTGAGAAGCAGATGGCAAGGCGCTGGGACTCCTTGCTTGCCAGCTATGCTACTGCATCATACAAAAGTGACTCGCTTTCCGGAATTGTCGGATCTATCGGCCAGGTGATGCAAAGGCTAATAACGCTTGCCATTCTATGGTACGGCGTGCAGCTTGCTCTAGATGGATCAATTACAGCAGGCCAGCTAATTGCTTTCAACATGATTGCAAGCCAAGTAACCAGCCCAGTGCTACGCATGGTACAGACCTGGCAAGGCTTGCAACAAGTTGGACTATCCATCGAAAGGCTGGGTGATTTAATGAACCCCCCTCAGGAGCCTATACTTAACACTGGGCGACAAAACCTCAAGCCATTGCAGGGCAAAGTGGAAGTGGAAAATGTTGAGTACCGCTATCGCCCGGACCTGGACCCTGTGATCAAGGGAGTCAGCTTTACCATTCAACCGGGAAGTTTTGTCGGTATCGTAGGCCGCAGTGGGTCGGGAAAAAGTACCTTGGCGAAGCTGCTTCAGCGGCTATACCTCCCCAGCTCTGGAAAAATACGTTTTGATAATATAGACCTTAACGAAGTAGACCCCCGCTGGCTAAGACGCCAGATAGGGGTAGTACCTCAAGAGGGTAGTCTTTTCGCTGGTACTGTTCGTGAAAATATTTCACTCCATCTTCCTGACGCTCCCATGAGCAGCATTGTAGCTGCTGCAAGACTTGCAGGTGCGGAAAAATTTATAGAGAACCTCCCAGCAGGTTATGAAACACCAATTGGCGAGCGTGGCGCTATACTTTCTGGCGGACAGCGACAGCGCTTGGCTATCGCTCGCGCCCTGCTTGCAAACCCCAGGATTTTAATATTTGACGAGGCAACTAGCGCACTTGATAAAGCTGCACAGCGAACCATTGAGGCTAGCATTCAAAAGGTCCGCCAAGGTAGAACCGTTTTCATGGTAGCTCACTCACTTGAAGCTATTCAGCATGCCGATATTGTATTAGTCATGGAAAATGGAAGGATTGTCGAGTCAGGAAGCCACAAAGAGCTCATGGAAAGAAAAGGCACTTTCTACAAACTTTTCCAGGAGGTATAGCTGTGGCCAAAATCATGAGAAAACTATCTCGCGTGGTTAGCCGCTTGACTTCTCGTTACAGCGAGACAAAAAAGCAGCGCAGGACAGATAGGCTTAAAAAGCTTGAGCAAGAGTTTCTTGATCCGCTCAGGTCAATTCAAGAAACTGAGCCTCCGGCCGGAAGGAGACGTGTACTATGGGCACTACTGGCTTTACTGCTGTGTGCGCTCATTTGGTCTTGGTTTGCACGCATTGATGTCGTGGCCACTGCCAATGGTCGATTTATACCTGACGGCCGTAATAAAGTAGTGCAAAGCATGGAGCTTAGCGCTGTAGAAGAGGTCTTGGTCGAAGTAGGGCAACGCGTGGAGTCCGGTCAACTGCTGGCCAAACTGGATGAAACACTGGCCGCAGCAAGCAATGAGTCCATTGAAAAGGCTGCAAGACTCAATATGGCTCGACGGCACAGACTACAAAGCACCCTGAGCGGCACCGCGCACAATATCCATCAATCAGACGAGATACATAAACTCAACGATGATATATGGAAAACAGAGAAAGCAAGGCATTCAAGTGTCCGCAAGTCAATGAACGCCAACATTCGTGAAGTGCAAGCAGAGCTACGATCACATGAATCACGACTTCGGCGGCAAATTGAGCGCCAAGAGCTGGTTAGGCAGAGGACAGAAAGCGCTAGCCGCTTAGCAGAAATTGGCGCTATAGCTAGAAACGACTACATAATGCTCCGTGAAGAAAGTATTTTACTACAAAGTGATATCGACTCGTCTCGAGAAAAAATACAAATTCTTGAAGAACGCTTGGTCAACGCAACTGAAGCACTGGAACAGATTGAAGCGGAGCGACGACTCGATCTCCTTGCCAGCTTAGAAAGCACTATGAGTGAGTCATACCAGCTAACTGAGCAGCAATCTCATATCGTACATTCCTTGGAGAGCAGAAGCCTTCACGCCCCCGTTTCGGGTACCGTGAAGTCCATAAATGTTTCAACACCAGGAGAGGTTGTTACAGCTGGGTCCAGCATTATCGAAATTGTCCCTGACGAAGCGCCCCTTCTTGTTGAGCTGGATCTTTCGGATAGAGATTCCGGATTTGTAGAAGTAGGTCAGCGGGTAGAAATAAAAGTTGAAGCTTTTCCATTCACTCAATATGGCGTATTGCCTGGCAAGCTAGTTTGGGTTAGCGCAGATGCACAGACCACCGGCAAGGAAGGCTACTACCGAGCCTGGGTTGAGCCTGACAAGCGCTATCTTGAGAGAGGTAACCAACGCGTCTCAGTGCGTCCTGGCATGACTGCATCAGTTGATGTCAACACAGGCGAAAGAAGAGTGCTTGAGTTTTTTCTTTCCCCTCTTTCACGCAACATCAGCGAGGGCCTTAGCGTGAGATGAACGTTTAGGCAACCTACGAAACAAAGCGGGACAAAAAAATATTCATCAGCAACAAAAAAATCAATTATTCACGAACGAAAGGGTTTATCTCCATGACTTTATTGCTATATTAAAATCGCTTTTGCCCTGGTTCAAACCAACGATAAGCCCTAGGCATAGCTGTTGCCACAGTGGCACATCAGGAGAGACCGGACGAAGCATCACATCTGTCTTTTGCTATGCATCAAAAATGAGCCAAAAATTGGACTTATTTTCTTTCTAGGAGAAATAGAACATGGCACTTCTCGGTGGTCTTCTTAATCTTGACGGTCTGCTTGGCGGCCTGCTTGGCAGCAGTAATGGCCAAGGCACCAGCGAAGTTGTTAACGTCAGCAACGCCGCGGCGCTTAACACAGAGGGCCTGGTCGATAGCATGATCGGTGGCATGGATAGCCTGATCAACACCACGCTTGACACCACCTTCAACGGCGTACACAGCTTGGTAGAAAGCACTGTCGCCAGCAGCGCCTGTGCAATGAACTCCGTTGCAGAGAGCGCCATTGCCTTTACCGAGCAGAGCGCTACCAAGGTTTTTGACGGCAATGGAAACCTGATTTCTGAAAGCGCCACTCTTAGCACAGCCCCCGGCGCTGAGATCATGCAAACTTACGCTGCTGAAACCCTCGGTCCGCTGACTGCCGGCGTGGGCAACGGCATCGACGGCATGCTGAGCGGCGTAGGCGAAGGGGCCGGCCAGGCCATGGCCAACCTCGGCAGTGGCGTTCCGGAAATGCTGCCGGGTACCACGTCAGCACTGGGTGCCGATATCGTCGCTGCCTCTGACAGCGGTGGTCTGGTGACCAACCTGCTGGACGTTCTGATCTAAGTACGTCGAGATAGTGGGGCTCTCTCTAGTCGCGGGGGAGCCCCGTTTTTAAAAAATTATTCAGTTTCCATCATCTTGCGGAATTGCTGTGGTAGCACAGTGGCTAGCACTGCCCAGCCTGACATTCTGACGGCTAGCTCCTGACGCTTCTGCTGCGCGACTCGTCTGACCCACTCAGCTTCCAGCTTAACTGCCTCCATGTTGCTACCAAAACCATGCCTGGCTTTGGCGCGATGCAATTCCATAGCTTCCCGAGCGCTTGCTTCAGATTTTTTTATAATTTCTAGCTCCTGGCGGTTTGAACGCAAATCACTCAAGGCCTCTTGAGCCAAGTCGAGAAGCTCATGCTGTAACTCATCATACCGTAACTGTGCCAAACGCAGTGCTGATCTCGATGAATCGATGTTTGCTCGTTCCGATGTAAAGGGTCCCAAAGTCTGATTCAAAGAAAGCCCAATGGTGAAATTGTCTCTCCCCATATCATCTATAGCATCCATAGCGTTCTGTGAATCAACTCCAATAAAGGAGTAGTTTGCAACAAGAGATATTTTGGGAAGTATGGCACCCCGCGAAGATTCTAGTTTTCGGTGCGCAGAATCAATGCGATTTTTTGCTGCTTTAAGTGATGGATGCTCTGTAATGTGAGCTTGAGGTTCAACAAGATGCATTACCGGAGGTGCAGGTATAGTGCCCGCATCGGTATGTAGGTTGCTCCCTATTGCTTGGCGGATGCCAAGATGGCGTAGCAGTCGAGCTGATATATGCTGTCTATGTGTCTGGTTCTCCAGGATTTCCGACTGAGTGTCAAGCCAATCTGATTCTGCTGCTTGTACTGCAGTCTTGGCCAGCCGGCCTTCAGCGAAGCCCTTCTGGGCTAGTGAGAGTCTTTTTTTGAAAAGGGCAGCCCGGTGTTTGCTGGCTTGTGTAGAAAGCTCGGCACTGGCCAAGTCGACATATAGCTTTAATGCTTGCAGGTACTCGTTGGTTAAAACCGCTTCTAGCTCTGCTTCGCTGGCGGCAAGCTCTGAAGCTGCAGCGCGCAAACCAGCCTGATGCTGCCCACCACTGAATAGACTAAGTTCAGCAGAGAGCGCAGCATAGCTGTTGTAGAAGCTCTCACTGGCATCAACGACGCTGCCGCCAATAATGGTGCTTCCACTGCCGGAGTAGTTCTGCGATCGGAGAGTTTGTAATGATAGATCCAGTTGTGGGAGGAAAGCCCCTCTTGCTTGATTTTTTTGAGACTCCGCCTGAAGGGCTATTTCCCTTTGCTTCAGCATTGCTGGGGTACTGGATGCAACCTGCTTAAGCACTTGCTGCAGTGTCATGCGGTGAGCTGATTGTTCCTGTTTTTGCAGTGAGCGCTCTGAGCTAGTGCTTATCGAGTTGGCTACGGCTGGGGCTGAGAGCAGCTGCGAAAGCGCAAGCAATATGACCGTAAACCTTGGCTTGATGCCTTGTTTCATACGAGCGAAGTGTCCAAGTCCGCAGGGCTGGCCATTTCCAACAATGAAAGAGTCTGCAGAGGTACCTGATTGGCAAAAGAGGGCATCTCGGCAGCAATCATACTGCCTGCGTCGTGGAGTAGCATTTCGATTTCATTTGCAGATTGGCTTGCTTCAAGGTTGATGCGATTTTCCAGGCCATGGTTAATACGATCGATGGCAGCATCGTGATGGAATCGCTCTTCGATAACTACGCCGCCATCTTCTTGTGGTGTGATGTTTTTTTCCAAGACACCCTGATTCATATTTGAGCCGAGCAAAGAGTGTAAGGAAACAGCGCTGCTTAAAATGCCTCCTAAGCCAATAAGGCTAGCTTCCATAAAGGTTTCACTAATGTCCTGATTGAACTGCATGGCCATGCGATCAATGCTGGCATTGATAGTCTGGTTTGTTAGTGAGGCTAGGCTGTTGCTAAAATCATGTGGAAGTAGGTTTGACATGATAGCTCCTCAGGTAGGAAAAACTGGTCGG
>PWOI01000036.1 GCA_003557485.1 Elusimicrobiota bacterium
CATGAATCACACCTCCTTTGCCATACATGATAGCAAAAGAGGCAAAACCGGACATTTCTATTTTGCTCAAACCGGACATTATCATTTTGCGCTGACAGTCAACACGTTATCCTTGACAATTAATTGCTAATTGATTATCATTCTTAGAGTAATTTATGGTATCCATGATTAGGAGCTTCTGATATAGAAAGTTTATAATGATTAAAAAAATAAAATGCTGGTATAATAAAAAGTTAACCCTCATTTTTGCGCCTGAGAGAGGCGGGAGGTCGTTTCATTTTACGTTAAGCTATCCTTTTATATTCTTTATTTCTCTATTTTTAGCCGGGCTGCTTGCATCAGGCATCTATATTGCCGGAATATATGTAAATTACCATGAAACAGCATCATCTCATAGGGAGCTTTTGGAAAGAAAGAGCGATTATGCCAGAAAAACCGAAGATGCCCTCGACCTTTTAAGTAATATACGTAATCTTGAGACACAACTGACCTCAATGCTTGGAATGGAAAGCCCCAGAAGTATTATTGAAAACTATCCGCTCGGAGGCCCGGACCCGAACCTGGTAATACCTTCTGAAATAAATACTATTTTTGAAATCAGCAGACTTGAAGCGAATATAAGCGAATTAAAAAGAGAGACATGGATGCAGCAGCAGTCGGCGCAGGAAATTGAGGGTTTTTTAAAAAGACAAATGGATATGCTTCTTTCCACCCCGTCAGTCTGGCCGGTTTTCGGCTATATAACAAGTGGATTTGGGAATAGGGTTCATCCAATAACCGGCAGAAAGGAATTTCACCGCGGCATAGATATTTATAACTCCCTTGGCGATAGGGCTCCGGTCAGAGTAACCGCAAGGGGCCGCGTTATACTTGCCGGGTGGGCAGGTGCTGCCGGCCAGACGATAGTTGTTGACCATGGAAACGGTTTTTCTACCCGATACATGCACCTGTCGCAAATGCTTGTAGACCAAGGAGACCGTGTTGAACAGGGACAGATTATCGGCTACATAGGAAGAACCGGGCGTGTCACGGGAAAACACCTGCATTATGAGGTCTGGTACAGAGGTCAGCCGGTCAACCCCATGCGTTATGTAAGGGGAAGATAGAAAGGCAATAAAGTCAGCTTAATTTAAGTTATAAGGAGGCAGAACAATTTTTTTTACATCCAGCAAAAATAAATCTTCATTAGGAAAAGTCGAAACTCTCATAAGCCAGGACACTAAAGTTAATGGCACCATTGAAGCATCGGGAACAATAAGGGTTGATGGTACCATAAAAGGCGGAATAAAAAAAGCCGACGGTGTAATCATAGGAGACACAGGTATTGTTGAAGGAGACATATTTGCTAATGCCGTTAGCCTTGCAGGAAAAGCAAAAGGGAATATACATTCCGAAACTACTCTGGAACTCCTTCCGGGATCAACTCTTGTAGGAGATATTAAAACATCGAAACTCTCTATTGCGGAAGGGGCACACTTTGACGGTGTATGTCATATGCTGGATGAACACAACAATTATTCCCCAGTAGAGGAAAATTCTGATTCACCGAGAGATTTTAATAGTCCTGACGACCCTACCTGAAACTTTATCTCAGGTACCCAATAGCTTTATCTATATTTTCTCTGACACTGTCATTTCTGACAAGGTCTCTGGATATAAGCAGGTAGTCAATTGCCTTCGGGTACCTTAGTTCCTTAATTGATTCGCAGGCTCTCATTCTAACTTTCTCCTCTTCGCCTTCGTCTTCAATTACTTCAACAAGAGGAATTATACCGTGCGGAGTATTCATATACCCCATCAAATCAACAAGCCAATATCTATACCTGTAATTATCAGATGTTTTTAAATCTCTTATAAGAAGAGGCACCGCACCTTCCCCTATATCCATTAATATAACTGATTCATTCATAGTTGAACTTCCCAATCTATCTAAGCTGACTGAATCTGCCAAATTTTTAACTCGCTCAAGGATATTTTCAACTCTCTGGATAGTCTCCGTGTCAATCTCGCCAGCAGGCGGCGGCACTACTATAACCGGTGGAGGGGTTTTGGCGCATCCTGCAATTAAAAACACAGTTAACGCAACTGCCGTAAATATTCTTTTAATCATTTTTGGTTTTTGGCTTTTAGTTTCGAGTAAAGCTCCTGAGCCCTGACATCGGTAAGAGAAGCAACAAAATCACAGACTCCCCTGTGAGTTTCTTCATTTTTAAGGAAAGGCATCTCTTTTAAAATTTTCTCATAATTCTCCAAGTAATGAGAATATATCAGAGAAAGCATCTCGCGGGATCTAATTTCTCGAAAAGAACCGTGAAGCCCTGTATAGACTTTTCTGTAAAGAAAGCCTCTAAGCTCATCTGTAGCCTCCATGACTTCAGATGACATGGTTATATGCTTTTTATCCAAGCTGTTTTCAACAACATCTTTTATCATCGTTATAAGCCGCTGATAAAAAGTGAGGCCGAGCACTTTTTCTGTACTTGCAGGCAAATCCTCCTTTTTTATTATTCCCATATTGAAAGCGTCATCCACATCATGATTTATATAAGCTATCCAGTCAGCAAACTGGACGACTTCGCCTTCAATAGTAGAGGTCTTTCCCTGGCCCTTTATATTTTCTCCGTGTACTTTATATACACTCCACTCCCCTTTTGAATGACCAGCTATCCCATTTCGTACTTCATAGGTCAGGTTAAGGCCTTTTCCTGCGTTTTCAAGTTTATCGACTACCCTAAGGCTCTGCTTCGCATGCCTGAAACTGAAAGGTGTAAGATCCCGGAGTATATCCTCACCTGCATGTCCGAAAGGAGTATGACCCAAGTCGTGTCCGAGAGCGATAGCTTCCACTAGATCTTCATTTACTTTAAGGGCTCTTGCCATATAACTTGCTGCAGCGGCTACTTCCATTGTATGGGTCAGACGGGTTCGGAATCTTTCTCCGGCAGTTGAAAGAAAAACCTGTGTTTTATGCTTCAGTAGACGAAAGCTAACAGAATGAAGTATTTTATCTCTGTCTTTCTGATATTCCGTGCGTACCGGACAGGACTTTTCATCTTTTTTTCTGCCCCTGGTTTCTGTGCTTAAGGTTGCAAACCGGGAAAGAGATTCTTTTTCTCTTTTTTCAAACTCCTCGCGTATGAGCATTTTTTAAGTGATGTTGGCCTTATTTCTCAGAATTATTTTCTTTTATTCTGCGCAGGTTTTCCCTAAATGAGTCCTGATCATCAAAGTGAGGTATCAGATCTTTCGCTCTATATGATATTAACCCGCCTTCCGGATCAACACAAAAAATATCCGCTTCCTTTGCAAACTCAATAATAACCTGGCGGCAAGCTCCGCAGGGCATAGAGAGATTGCTTGATGATGTTGCAACAGCAACAGCTTTTATTTTTCTCTCACCTTCCGCAACTGCCCGGGTAACTGCAACACGCTCGGCACATATTGTAAGTCCGTAAGAAGCATTTTCAACATTGCAGCCGCCATATATTTTTCCTGATTCCCCCTCTACAGCAGCGCCTACGAGAAACCCGCTATAAGGGGCATACGCCCGCTCCCTGTACTCAAGCGCCGTCTGGATAAGTTTTTCATTTTTCATAAAATTGCATCCTCCCTTTTATTTGTTTTATAAACTCTTCTTTCATTCTGTTTTTTTTCGCTTCATCCTGAAAGGAATACTCAACTCCATTCAATATTATATCCGCAAGGTCACTTACTTTAAGTCCAAGTTCCACTGCTTTATTATATTCATAAGTGAGGTCTATACCGCTGACTCCTCTGTCGTCCGTATTCAGTGTTATTACAACACCCTTATCATGCAACTCTTTAAACGGATGGCAGTCATAACCATCAACAACCTGGGTATGGATATTTGAAGTAATGCATATCTCAAGAGGTATTCCCTTCTCAATAAGAATTTCGCGAAGATTCGGATCTTTTGCAAGGGCAACACCATGACCAATTCTGAGAGCTCCCATTTCAACCGCCTCAGCAATATTTTCAGGGCCGCCGGCTTCTCCGGCATGTATTGTCATATTTATTTCGTTTTTTCTGCAGAAATCCAGTGTTTCACGAAAATCCGATAACCCGTAACTTGTCTCATCCCCTGCTATATCAACGCCGCATACACCGTATTTCTTCATCCTTAGAGCCCATTCAGCAGTTTCTTTTATTTCTTCCGGTGTTGACCCTCTGTAGAGACAAAGAATAATGCCCGCTTTAATATCAAATTCTGAAGTGCCTTTTTCCAACCCCTTTAAAACTGATTCTATTACTTCAGGAACCGGAAAGTTTTCTGTTTTTTGCAGAACGGGTGCAAATCTTATCTCCATATATTTAGTGTTTTCATAGCTGCAGTCTCTCAAAAGTTCATAGGTCACCCTTTCCAGAGCATAAGGAGTTTTCAGGAGAGGATAGAACACATTAAAACGCTCAAGAAATTCACTGAGACTTTTGCAATCCGGAGGGACTCTGACATATTTCCTGAGTTCCTCCACATTATCTGCCGGAAGGTTATAATTCTGCCTGAGGGCAAGATCCAGCATGGTCTGTGTACGCACAGAGCCATCAAGATGACAGTGTAAATCTATTTTAGGCAGACTTCTGATAAATTTGTCTGAAACATTCATTTTTTTCTTTTTAAAAGCTCTACTAACTTTTCAACTCCCTCATCTAATTTGGTAAAGTCATCCGGGATCGGAGAGTCCGGGTATACAAAAATCACGGGAAAAGGCAGTTGTTCCTTAAGGTCCTTCTTATCATCGCTGCCGTAGGTTTTTTCCATTTCCTCCCTTGATACAAGATGATCGTCACTTCCCTCTTTAATAGCCTGCTCGTGTCTGCGAACATTTCGTTGCCAGCATATTTCAAAAGGAACATCAAGGTATACTGCAATAGCTTCACTGATAATTGACTCCGAAAAATTTTTCAGTATCGAATGAACATAGTCTGGCCTTGAAAACTCAATAAAGATTAACCTGTCTTCCCCGGAACTCTTTTTCAGTTTTAAGACATCTTCATTGACCTTCTCTAAAATATCATCCCATACTTTATCATCGGTAACTTTGTACCCGCCATCTTCTGTTCTGCGACACCGTTTCCATTCTCCACTTTTTTCGTCCTCCATGAAGATATTCCAGAGTTTCGGAAAATCATCTATTCTGGGAAAAGACGTAAACATCTCTTCTTCCTCGAGCCGACTTATAAGGCGCCTGTAAAAAGCTGATTTGCCGCAGCCGGGTATTCCAAGCAGAAAAACAATCATATACCAAATACCTCGTTCAGGTATTGCGTTTCATCAGCAAGAATTTTTTCAGCATTAAGCAACTCATCCGTATCTCTTACAGCTGTTTCAACTACAATTGTATTTACTCCTTTGGAGCGGAATTTTTCAGACAGGTTCCTTAGGTTTTCCTCCCTTAAAAACCCTTTCTGGTAATGCAGCGGCGGATGAAATTTAAAAGGAGGATTTCCTCCGGGTTCCGGATTTATCCAGAAATCATTCAGATGTATCTGGTGAAGGATATTATCAGGAATTTCATCAACTATATCTTCGGGTTTTTTTCCTATGCTCTCACGGCTGAAATTTTTTTGGTGCATAGGAAGCCCTATTGTAAACCAGTGACCTATATCGAAACAGTATTTAACCTGAAATCCCTGGCCGTTAACCTTTTTTATAATACTAATTATGTCGGAATTATAGACACCATAAGTATCAAAGGCAGTATTATTTTCAAGGTGAAATACTATTCCTCTTTCATCTGAATAAGAAGAAAGTTCTTTTAGTGTCTTCTCAAGAGATTCATCCACCATCTTCAGATATTCTCCCACAGCCTGATAGAAAGGCACGCTTCCCGGGTGCATAACAACACTTTCACATCCCAGTTCCGAAGCAAAATCGATATATCTTTTCTGCAATTCAACGGCTATAACCCTGTCAGATTCCTGAAATGCGCAAGTTGAAGCCGCAACATAAGTATAGGGAAGATGTAGCGAGAGAGTCATGTTTTTTTCCAGAGCACAGGATTTTGACTCCGTAATTTCATCTTTACTCATTTCCAGAAAAGGATTGGGTACTCCGCCATCAAGCTCTATGTGTCCCAACCCGATTTTTTCCCCGATAGAAACCTGGTTTACTATATCTCTCTTTGTTTTTATCTGTACCCTGGCATCCATATCTCCCACTGAAAGTGAGCCGGACTTTAAATCATCTCTTTCCCTCTCTGACAGAAAGGATGCTTCCAGCATATTAGTAAAATTTCTTCCTATTTTCATTTATCTCTCCTTTATTTTAAACCGTCTTTGATACTTTCAAAATGAGAAATCTTTTTCAGATATTTAAATCTTTCCTCTACATCTTCTATAGTTATTTTTTTGAGCATATCTATGCTGAATCCTTCGACTGTATAAGATGCCACAACGCTTCCAAGGATAACCGCCTGGCGCAGGACAGAGTTCTCAACTCTCCCCCTTGAAGCTAAATACCCCATAAAGGCGCCGGCAAAACTATCACCGGCCCCGGTAGGATCCGCTACACTTTCAAGAGGAACAGAAGGCGCGGTAAAAATTTCTATCTTTTTTCTTTCGGAAAAAAACACAGTAACTCCATACTCCCCCTGCTTAACTACAATAATTCTCGGTCCCATTCTGAATATCTTGTTGCATGCTGTTGTTAAATTAGATGATTCTCCAAGCTGCCTTGCCTCAGCATCATTAACAAGTAGATAATTGACTTTTTTGAGGGTCTCCATAAGTTCTTCTCTTTTATTTTCTATCCAGAAATTCATTGTATCCAAGGCAATAACTCGCGGTGAATTCATTTCATTTACAACCTTAAGCTGAAGTTCCGGATCAATGTTAGCAAGAAAAAGATATTCGGCGTTTTTCTGCACCGCTGTTAACTTGGGTTTAAAATCCTGGAACACATTAAGCTCGGTCTTCAGTGTATGAGCAACATTCAAATCATATTCATATTTACCTTCCCATCTAAAAGTTCTTCCCTCTGCAACTTTCAAAGATGCCGTATCTATCCCCCTTTTATCCATATCTGATATATACTCTTTTGGAAAGTCCTTCCCAACAACCCCGACCAGACTAACAGGAGCGAAAAGACTCGATGCCCATGAAAAGTATACTGCTGAGCCTCCCAGCGAAGAAGACCTCCTGCCAAAGGGTGTTTCAATACAGTCCAACGCTACAGACCCTACAACTACTATATTATTATTACCAGTCATCAGTTTTTCTCCATTATAACTTTCAATTTTTCCTTAAGGGAAGGGTCTATTTTATCCGGGGAAGTAACGACAGCAGTCGCAACTGCATCCCCGCAACTGCATTGCCTTGGAGCATCGGGATCTATTTTTCTTATTACACCCTCTACAACTTTCTTTGCGTTAAGGGCATTTTTTTCAAACTGCTTTACAACCATTTCCGCCGTAACGGCATCGTGCTGGGGGTACCAGCAGTCATAATCCGTGACCATTGCAACTGTCGCATAGCATATCCCGGCCTCACGGGCAAGTTTTGCTTCCGGAATTGCAGTCATCCCTATTACATCTACTCCCCAGCTTCGGTATATAAGAGATTCCCCAAGTGTGGAAAACTGGGGTCCTTCAATGCATATATATGTTCCTCCCCTGTGTACCTTTATGCTGGTTTCTTCTGCAACATCAGCGGCAATCCCAGCCAAAGTTTCGCATACAGGTTTGGAAAAGGAAATATGACCAACGCATCCGCTTGCAAAAAAAGAGGCCGCCCGGGATTTTGTCCTGTCAAAATACTGGTCTACTACTACTATATCACCCAGTGAAATATGCTCCTTCATACTGCCCACGGCACTGACAGAAATAATTTGTTTTACACCAATTTTTTTCAACGCGTAGATATTCGCCCTTGAATTAACTTCAGATGGAATAATATAATGACCCCTCCCGTGCCTGGGAAGAAACGCGACTTCTTTTCCGTGCAGTTTACCGGTAATAACGGCATCGGAAGTTTTACCGAAAGGAGTCTGTATTTCCTGTTCAGAAATATCGCTTAAACCTTCCAGTTCATATACTCCGCTTCCGCCTATTACTCCTATTCTTATCTTTTTAGTCATTATTTACCCCGTTTTATTCTTTAAGGTAATCCATTCCCAACTCTTCTGCTTCTTTCCGGCTCCCGGATGCTTCAGCTTTCTTCATATCATTAATAAGGCCGCGAAAAACTTCTAAGGCTTCTTCATAAGAAACACCGCTTTTCCTGGTTTTGCACTCTGCCGCAAAAGGATGCCCTCCGCCGGTTATCTCATCTTTGTTATTAAATTTTTCCACAAGCCTGCTTGCAAGATTCGAACAGAATTTCCCGGAATGGATTCCTCCGGCCGTGGACCTGAGCGAGAAGTGAACACCCCCTCCGGTTTCCCTGTTTATCATTATAAAAAGCACTTCTTTATCCCCGGAATTTCTCTTGAGTTCGTTATTGTATACGGACCCGGCCATCGGCATAAGAGGAATATTTTCCCCCTCAAATTTATAGAT
This sequence comes from Elusimicrobiota bacterium, assembly GCA_003557485.1. Classification (GTDB taxonomy): domain Bacteria; phylum CG03; class SLGR01; order SLGR01; family PWQF01; genus PWMP01. Next base: position 8,517 of record PWOI01000036.1, read on the forward strand.
ATCGGTATTCCCAAAAGTATATACTAGACTGGTATTGCCGGAAAAAAGATTCATTGTCTTATCCCAGTCCTCTTTAAAATATCCGAATATTTTGCGAATTTTAAAAGGATCTGCGGTATCGTTTATAAAATCTTCAAGAGTTCTCCAGGAAATGAATCCAAAATTGTCCCTCTGTTCTTTAATAATATCAAAACTGAACTTCGCATGGTCAAGCTCTGAAAGATTATCATCCCTATCATTATAGAAATACTGGAACCCTCCCCCTCCGATGGCAAAATAAAGTTCTGTTATCTGGTTTAAAAGGGTTGTGTATTCTCTCTGCGTGAACTCAAACATTGTTGGGCGTGAGCGGATTTTTTCAATCAGGTTGCCAAAGTGATCCTCTATTCTCTCCCTGTAAAAACATTTAACATAATCCGATATTTCATCTACAGCGGGTTTAACGGCCCAGTCTCCCTTGAGGCCTACAAGAGCAAGAAAATCATCATACTTGCTGCCGTACTCTAAATAAGTCATGAGCATATGAGCCAGATATGATGTCGAGCAGCTATAATACCCATTAATGTTAGGGTTGATGAGAAGACATTTTTTGACTTCTCCTATCGGAGGGTGGTGGTCAATAATTATAAATTTATCAACTTTATCAACATATTCGTCATAATAACTTACTGTACCCTTATCGGAAACTATTACCGCACCATAATCGTCTTTTGCAAGTTCACTGTCCAGGAGCGATTCGTCAAGCTCATATGTCGGAGGAAGCTTAACGACTGCCCGGCCGCCCACATTCTCTACCAGTTCTTTAAGTATCGCCCCTGAAGTAAGGCCGTCGGGATCATCATGGGTAAAAATAAGCACATTTTTATTCTTGATGCCGCGAAAACTTTCAGCAACACCCTGCCAATTATTATTATTGAACTCTTCCTTTACAAACTTTTCGTAATTCATAGACTCCTTTTATTCGATAACATCGATTATTAAATCCGGCGGCTCGGTTTGGTTCTTGGTTATCTCCAACGCACTAATATACATGTCGGATACCTGTTTCATATCTTTAACAGAGGAGGAATAGAGTTTCGCCAGAATCTCCCCTTTTTCAACCCTATCAGAAATTTTCTTAAAAACAGTTATCCCCGCCGAATGGTCAATCTTATCGCTTGTACGTTTACGGCCAGCTCCAAGAGAAAGGGCAGCAAGCCCTATCTTTCTCGTATCCATTGCGGTTATGTAACCGCCTGAGGGGCTTTTTACTTCAGTTGAATACTCCGGACGCTTTAAAATATTTTCAGGGTTTTTACAGACTTTCCTGTCACCGCTCTGCGCCTCTATCATGTCCCCGAACTTTTCAAGCGCTGAGCCGTTTCTGAGGTTTCTTTCGGCAATATATTTTGCTTCCTCGAGACTCCCGGATTTTCCTGCCAATTTAAGCATCATACCGGCAAGAGTGACCGTAATTCCCCTTATATCATCAGGCCCTTCACCTGACATAATTTCAATTGCCTGTTTAATTTCACAGGCGTTTCCTATCTCCATGCCAAGTGGTTGATTCATATCTGAAATTACAGCAGCCATCTTTCTTCCGTTTTTCTTTCCTGTTTCTATCATTAAACGCGCAAGTTCCCGGGCATCTTTTTCTTTTTTCATAAAGGCTCCCGAACCTGTTTTTACGTCAAGAACAAGGGCTGATGCCCCTTCGGCAAGTTTTTTACTCATAATACTTGCAGCTATTAACGGTATGCTGTCAACAGTCGCTGTCACATCCCTCAGAGAATACATATCTTTATCTGCCGGGGCTATGTTTTTTGTCTGACCTATTATTGCGAGTCCAATTTTTTTCAACTGTTCTTTGAACTGTTCTGCGCTAAGATCTATTCTATAGCCCGGAATAGACTCAAGTTTATCAAGTGTTCCACCCGTATGGCCAAGTCCCCTGCCGCTCATCATAGGAACAACCATACCGAGCGACGATGCAAGAGGAGCTAAAATAAGAGAAACCCCGTCACCAACCCCGCCGGTGGAATGTTTATCTGCGGTAACTCCTTCTATATCCGAAAGATCTATCTGTTCTCCCGATTTGAGCATTATATTAGTAAAATCCGAAAGTTCTTCCGTATCCATACCCCGAAAATAAACAGCCATAAGGAAGGCGGACATCTGGTAATCCGGGACAGTGCCACAGACAAATCCTCCTACCAGGTACTCCAATTCTTCACGGGAAAGCTTCTTTCCTTCCCTTTTCTTAAATATCAAATCATAAGTATTCATAAAATTACATTTTCTCAATTATTTTCTTAACAAGCATTTTGAATTTTTCTTTTGATTTCTCAGTAGTTTCGATGACTTCATCATGGGATAGAGATTCACCGGTTATTCCTGCCGCCATATTTGTTATCATTGAAAGACCGAGAACCTTAAGCCCCTTTTTGTTTGCAGCTATAACCTCCGGTACAGTGGACATACCCGCAATATCCGCTCCTATTCTACGAAGCATCTCTATCTCCGCCGGTGTCTCATAAGAAGGCCCCTGCATGGCAGCATATACGCCTTTATTTAAAATTAATCCGGCACTGCTGCCTGCCTGCAAAGCAAGGCTAATCAGCGCGGGATCGTAAGCCCGTGTCATATCTATAAAGTCCGCGCTGCCTTTAAGAGGGTTGTCTCCCATAAGATTTATGTGGTCTTTGATTATTACAATATCTCCGGGCCTGTAATCACTATTAATTCCTCCACCTGCATTTGTGATTATAATTTTTTTAATTCCGCAGCCTGCCATAACTTCCACAGGAAAAACAACCTGCTGCATAGAATATCCTTCGTAAAAATGTATCCTTCCCGCAAGAGCGATAATACTCTTCCCGCAGAGTTCTCCGGCAACTACCTGACCGCGGTGGCCCTTTACGGAAGAAACCGGAAAATGAGGTATCTCCGGAAAATCAAGTATACCCGGGTTTTTTATTTCATCTGCTAATTCGCCCAGACCGCTTCCCAATACCAGTCCGATCTTAGGCTCTGAACCGGTTTTGGATTTAATCTTACTTACTGCACGTTTTATATGCTTTTTTCTTCTGCCGGATTGCATTTTTAATTTCCTCCGTATATTGCGCTTTTAAAACTTGTTCCGAAATTTATATTTCCAATACCCAGAAAATCAGCAACCGTCTGCCCGCAATCGGCATAAGTATTTCTGAGTCCCAGGTTTGCTTTCTTTTTTATACGTTTTCCCGATACAAGCACCGGAACCATTTCCCTGGTATGATCCGTATGGCCCTCAAACTCCGGATCGCATCCGTGATCAGCAGTAATAAAAAGAATATCCTCTTCAGAAAGAGAGTTTATAATACGGGGAAGAAGACCGTCAAACTCTTCCAAAGCATCCGCAAACCCCCTTGAATCACGGCGGTGTCCGTAGTCCGTATCAAAATCCACAAGATTTGTGAATATAAGCCCGCTACTTCCTCTGTATTTTTCCATAGCTTCGATTGTTTTATTGACACCGTCTTTATTCCCTGAAGTTTTTATCTCTTCGGTAAGCCCTCTGTGAGCAAATATATCCCCAATTTTTCCCACGCCCACGCTTATTAACCCCTTGTTTTTGAGTATATCCAGAAGCGTTTCGGACGGCGGTTCGAGAGAAAGATCTTTACGCCCTGCGTTATTCCGCTTAAACTTACCTTTAGATTCACCGGTAAAAGGCCGGGCTATTACTCTGGACACAGAATTCGGGCCAACAAGTATTTCCCGCGCCTGACGGCAAATCTTATATAATTCTTCAAGGCTTATAACATCCTCATGTGCAGCGACCTGAAAAACAGAATCCGCAGAAGTGTAGACTATAGGATTGCCTGTCCGCATATGTTCACCGCCAAGTTCGTCAAGAATAACGGTTCCCGACGAGGCGTAGTTTCCAAGAGCTTTTCTGCCCGTTTTATCTTCAAACTCCTTTATGACCTCCGGAGGAAACCCTTCCGGATAAACCGGAAAGGAAAAATCAAGATTAACTCCGGTTATTTCCCAGTGCCCGCTTGTTGTATCTTTTCCCGGAGAATTCTGAAGCATACGGCCGTAGTTTCCATCAGAAACAGGAACATAATTCTGCAAATCCGAAATTTCGCCAAGGCCCAGCCGGCAAAGATTGGGCAGGGAAAGGCCACCGGCCGCCTCATCTATGTGTTTCAGCGTGTTAGCGCCTGTATCCCCATATTTAAAGGCGTCTTCCATATACCCCACCCCCAGACCGTCAAGAACAATTATAACCGCTCTGGATGTCATTTTATAAACAGTTCCGCATGTTTCATTTTTTTTACATCGACAAGTCCCTTATCTGTTATCTTAATTTCAGGTATAACGGGCAGGCAAAGAAAAGAAAGAATAAAAAAAGGATCCGGAGGAGCTGCACCCATTTTCCGTGCGGCTATTATAACTTTTTTCAGGTTTTTATTTACTTTCTCAACAGGTTCTTCACTCATAAGCCCGGCTATCGGAAGCGACAGTTTTTCTACTGTTTTTCCGTCTTTAACCGCCGCAAGCCCACCTCCCATTTTTATTACTTCAACACAGGCGGCCATAATATCGGAATCTTCTACCCCGGTTGCAACTATATTATGGGAGTCATGAGATACTGAGGTTGCTATAGCGCCTTCTTTAATGCCCATCCCCTTAAGCATTCCGACAGCAACGTTTCCGCTGGAGCGATGTCTTTCAACTACGCAAATTTTCAAGAGATCACGTGATGGGTCGGAAACAAGAAAACCATCTCTTTCAGGAGTTTTATATTTTTTTTGCAGGGTTATTATCTGATCCGGCACAAGTTTAATTGCGCGGACCGAAGGGCCTGAAGCCTTAACAGTAAAATTACCCGGCTCAAGCCATTTGACATTAACAGAGCCCCTTATATGAACATCTTTCGGTTTCCTCGGCAATTTCTTTATTTTTCCTTTTTCCGCAACAAGGCGGCCGTTTTTGAAAACCATTAGAGGACAGCGGCTTTTAAAAGATTTCAGAACCTGCATATCTGCTTTATATCCAGGAGCAATCGCACCGTGATTTCTGAGCCCGAAATACCTTGCGGTATTTATAGTTGCCAGCATTACGGCTACAACCGGATTCATACCCTCTCTGCAGGCCTTTCTTACTATGTGGTTCATATGTCCTTTGTCAATCAGGTCGCCCGGTGACCTATCATCCGAAACAAAAGAGAAGTTTGAAGCATTAAGGTCTTTTACAAGAGGCAGAAGGTCTATTAGATTTTTTGTTACGGTACCTTCCCTTATCATTATGTGCATACCTTTACGGAGTTTTTCACGTGCTTCTTCTATTGCTGTGCTCTCATGGTCCGAAGTTATTCCGGCCGAAATATAAGCAGATAGATCCTTTCCGCACAAACCGGGAGCATGCCCCTCTATTTTTTTATCAGAAATGAGTTTAAGCTTATCCAGTACATTTTTTTCGCCCTTTATAACACCGGTAAAGTCCATCATTTCCCCAAGTCCGACAACCCATCTCTGCGATAGGTAAGGAAAAATATCTCCGGCGCTGATAACGGCACCTGAAGTTTCTATAGAGGTAGCCGGGACACAGGAAGGAATTGTAAGATATACTTCAAGCGGCTGGTATTTTGATGATTCAAGAATGTATTTAATACCGTCAAGACCCAGCACATTAGCAATTTCATGAGGGTCGGCTATAACCGCTGTAGTACCCAGAGGAACAACGGCCCGGGCAAACTCTGAAACCGTTGTCATAGAACTCTCAATATGAATATGTCCGTCAATATAACCGGGAAGAAGAAGGTTATTTTCAATATCTATAACCCGGCAGGCTTTATACTCCCCGAAACCGCAAATACGCCCGTTATAAACCGCAACATGTTCCCTTGTTATTTCACCCGAAAGAACATTTACAAGACGGGCGTTTTTTAAAAGGAGATCTACCTTATTCCGGCCTGCAGCGGCTTTTATAAAACCATCCATTGTTTTCAAGGAAACTCCTTTGTCGGTCTATTACTTTTTTTTCTCAACAAGCTCCTTTGCTTTACGGGCTATATTCTCTGCGACAAGGCCGTGCTCTATAAGAAGTTCCCACGGCTGACCGCTTTCCCCGAACCTGTCATCCACTCCAACCATATCCATAACAACGGGTGAATTATAGTCCTTTAAGGAACAGACGGCGCCGGCTATTATATTTCCGAACCCGCTCTTCTGGTGCTCCTCGCATGTAACTATTGCGTTGGTATCCTCTGCTGCTTTGATTATAGTTCCTTTATCAAGAGGCTTGACCGTATGTATATTTATGACGCGGCTGTCGATACCAAACTCCTCCTTAAGAATCCAGGCGGCCCGCATTGACTCCGTAACCATAGCCCCGCAGGCTATCAGCGATATATCTTCACCTTCAGGCTGATACTGACTACCTAGGTGCCACTGGAAAGCATCTGCAAAATTTTCACGCTCTCCTCTATACCTGATTACAAGAGCTTCCCCGAATTTAAAAGGCGTCTGCGGATTAGTAACAACTGCTGTCGCCTCTCTTCCATATCTTATAACCGCAGGACCGTCAATAAGGGCAAGAGCCCTGGTCATGCGCTCTGTTTCCAGAGAATCACAGGGTGTAGCAAGTATAATATCCGGTATATAATTTATCAGAGCTATTTCTTCAAGAGACTGATGTGTCGCCCCGTCAGGACCTACAGAAATACCTCCGTGGGACGCCGCAACTTTAACATTAAACTTGTTATAGCATACCGTAGTTCTGAGCTGTTCCCAGTTCCTTCCTGTTGCAAAAACACCGAAAGAACCTGTAAAGGCAAGGCGTCCTTCTTTTGCCAGGCCCGAAGCCGCGAGTGTCGCATTGGCCTCTGCTATACCCATACTGAAAAACCTGTTTTTTCTATCGGGATTATCCTTGTAAAACTGGTCAATTTTAATTGAACCGGAAAGGTCGCAGCCCAGGGCAACCGTGTTTTCATCCGCGCCTAGTTCTTTAACTGCACGGCCGAACCCTACCCTTGTCGCTTCCATAACAGACTTCATTCTGTCTGATGAGTTCCACCAGTACGAACGGGAAAAACCGGAAAGTTTATTTTGGATTCTTTTTTCAATTTTCTGCTGGTAATCATCCGCAATTTTTAAAAGTGAATCAACTTTTTCAGCGGTAAATCCCGGAGCGCCGATATCTTCCAGCGCCTGATCGAGCGACTCGTCTCCGCAGCGTCCGTCCTTTGGACAGATCCCATGGTAGCCAACCTTATGCTCAGCATAAGAAACGCCCTTACCTTTAACTGTTTCAGCTATTACTACAGTTGGAGCCCCTTTAAAATTTCTGGCATTTTCAAGAGCGTTTACAATTTCTTCCATGTTATGCCCGTCAACCTCAATAACATTCCAGCAAAAAGACTCGTACTTATTTTTAAGTGAGCTCAAACACATTATTTCGTCCGTAGCGCCATCTATCTGAAGGCCATTTTTATCAATTATGGCAATAAGGTTATCGAGCCGGTAATGTGCAGCGCTCATTACTGACTCCCATACCGAACCCTCATTCTGTTCCCCGTCACCCATTATACAGTAAACATTGTTCTCTCTCTTCTTAAGGCGGCTGTCAAGCGCGCTCCCTACGGCTACTCCAAGTCCGTGACCCAAAGACCCGCTGGAAAGCTCAACACCCGGAATTGCAAGCCTGTTGGGGTGCCCGTCAAAACCCGACTTGAGTTTTCTCAGTTTGACAATGTCTTCTATGGGAAAATAACCAGAAATACCAAGAGACGTATAGAGGGCCGGAGCTTTGTGCCCCGCTGACCAGAATATTCTGTCCCGGTCATCCCAACCGGGATTGGCCGGATCATGTTTTGCAACTTTCAGATAAAGCGCAGCAGCTATATCCATTATGGAAAGTGTACCTCCGGTATGTCCTGATCCGGCTGCGGTCAGGGCAACCATACTGTAGGCTCTCATTTCTTTTGCTTTCTCTTCAAGCTCAACTATGGAATACTCTTTTCTCATCTTATTTGTTGAAGAATCTGTTATAGGCATCTTTTTCCTTCTTTCGTGATAAAACATCCTTATTTTCACATATTTGCACAGTTTTAAATGCTAATATATTTCCCCACTTATATCAAATTCTCACTCGGGAGACCCGACCTTCTCTTCTATCTGTCGCAACAGGGCCTGAGAGTCAAAAGGTTTGACAATATACCCTTCAGCGCCGGCCTGAAGTCCTTTCATTACTTCCATCTCCTGGCCAAGAGCCGAAAGTATTATTATTGGTATAGATGAAGTGGATTCATTTTCTTTAATTCGACGGGTTGCTTCAACACCGTCCATTTCCGGCATCATAATATCCATAAGTATTAAATCAGGCAATTCCTTTTCAACCGTATCAACGGCTTCACGCCCGTTCTCTCTGCTGACAATTTTATACTTTCTTTTTTCAAGAAGAAACTTTAAAAGTTTAACTGTCGTTCTGTCATCCTCTACTATCATTATCTTCGTCATTATTTATTCTCTCCTTGTAAATAAACACCTATTTCTAATGCTGCAATTTCAGTTCAACGGCAGTATAAATGTAACTTCGGCACCGCCACCGGGTGCGGAATCTATACTAATTTCACCTCCGTGTCCTAAAATTATGCTGCGTGCCAGCGTCAGGCCAAGCCCCATTCCTTCCATATCTCTTGTTCTCGGGTTCTGATTCTGGAAAAATTTCTCGAAAACTCTTTTTTTTAACTTTTCGCTTATGCCTATCCCTGAGTCGATGACGGCAACCTGAACAAAATCCCCCTTTCCTGCAGCCGCAACTGTTACCTTTCCTCCCTGGGACGTAAATTTAACCGCATTATCTAGAAGACTTTTAATGGCTTTTTTAATCTTACCCCTGTCAACATTTATTTCCAGGAACTTGTCTTTCAAGTCAATTTTACAATTTATATTTTTATTTTCAAAAATTTCGCTGTACTCAAAAACACACTCTTTTATAAGTTCTTCAACACTTACTTTCTCTTTGTTAAGTTTGCTGTTTCCCCGCGTAACTGAAGCCGTATCAATAACATCATTTATAGATGACTCCAATTTCTCCACAGAACTTTCTATGGTTTTTACGAAATCTTCCTGTTTTTCATTCAGCTCACCTCCATGACCTCCCAACAGCAACTCCGTGAAGCCTTTTATGGAAGTCAAAGGTGTTTTAAGTTCATGAGATATAAGAGAAATAAAATTATCCTTGACTATGTTAAGTTCTTCCAACTGGCGGTTACTGTTGACAACCGTTTTTAAAGTTTCATCCCTTTCTATAAATTCGGCCAGCCGGCTGGCATACATTTCAAGAATTTCGAAATCCCTTGCGGAGTAATCACTATCCCGGCTTTTAAGAAGAAAAACACCTTTTATTGTGTCTGCTACTTTTGCCGGAAGCGATATAAGAGAAGCCGAGTTAAATGAATCAAATACAACTTTTGTTTTTCCCGTATAGGAAAGTGAATCAATTTCAATAATCCTGTGGTCTGACAGAAGCTCTGCCGGTATTTCAATTTCTTTAAGTTTTTTCTTCAGGCTGGATGAAGAAGCCGCTCTAAGTCTTAATCTGTCGCCGAAAAGCTCGAAATAAGCTCCCTCATCCAGGCCCATAATTGAAGATATTTCTCTGAAAACCGTTTTGGCCGCGTCTTCGGGTGTTGATGAAGAGTAAACCGCAACCGAAAGGTTGTAAAGGGATTTCAGTTCTTTAACACGGTTAACAAGACGCATATTGGTTGATGCCAACTCGTCGCCGGCGCTGTCTGCCTGAGCGGCAGTCCTCATGCTCTGCAGCTCCATCTGCCTTATTTTTGAGGCATTTTTATACATCCCCTTTATTAGCAGACTTATGGCGTGGAAATTTTCCATTCCGTATTTCGCAATCTGTTTACTGTCTCCCGAAAAACCCACAAAACCATTTAGAACCTTTCCATCAAAAAGCGGAAAATCAACTACTGTATGTCCGGGGAGAATCCCAATAACCGCAGGTTTTTCATTTATAATTGGCCCTGGGTCAGGAACTTCTTTAATATTAAAATATTCCCCGGCGTCTCTAAATGTCGCTTTTTCCCGGCTTCGGCCCATCACTATACTGTAACGAAATACTCCGTCATCCCCTTTAATTATAACCCAGCACCCGCTAATTCCTTTCAGCTTCATTGTCTCTGAAAAAAGATCCCGCACCTGATTTTGAATTTTATGCACTGTCGAAGCAGCTTCTGACATGGAAGAACAGGCTTTTTTGTATATATTCCTGAAATGCATTAAATCATATATTGAACTCCGGAAGGTTTTATAAAAATAAAAACCAGACAAGCATAGACAAACAAAAGACAACCATAAAATAGAGAAAAGCTGCATAAATATATATAAAGGTAAAAGCAGTAAGGACAACAGAAGCATATAAGCTGCGAATTTAGGCGATTTCATTTTTATTTTTTTCCCTCATCCTTACGTGCGCATATGGCTATATCAAGCATAAGATTTAAAGCATCGCTTTCTTTAATATCTGAACGGCTCAAGATTTCAAATGGAACACCTGTTTTTTCCATAGATTTGCCGAGCCGGTTTCTGAAAGTATCCGCTTTTATACCGGACTCTTCACCGGGCTCCATACATAAAGCAATATCCGCTTCATTGGTATCAGCCATATGGGCAATTTTATCAAAATTAATATCTGACGAGGAATCATAGTAATGCACAAATAAAGGTTTGATGTAGAAATTGAATTTTTTATGCATTGCCAGTTTATTGAGTTTATCAACCAGTTTGCCTGCATCTTCCTGACCCTCTGCAGGTATAAAATATCCGGCCTTTATCATTCTTATATCTTTTTTTTCCTCTCCTATAATGCAATTTTCGATATCTGTTTTCTCAGATTCTTTTTTAAGAGATGCCTTCTCACTTTCTTCTTTTTTCTCTGCCTTTATGTTTTCTTCAATATCAGAAGAGGAACTCTCTTCCTTTCTTGACACAGGAGGAGCCGGCTTCTTTTCTTCATGCGGAGGCGGCGGGGTTGTATCTTCAGAAGCATACTCCCGGCAGGACTGGCAATAGTACCTGTCATACTGGCTGATATATCTTAAAGACGAGGAACATTTGCTGCATAACCTGGCCGGCTCCGGAGCCGGAGGAACCTGAAAAGGCTGTGCAGCAGGCGGCATTTGAACGGGATCCTGGTATTGACCGCAGTTGTTACAATACCACCTTCTGTACTGAGGGACAAAAACAAGAGCTCCGCTGCAGTAACTGCAAACATTGGCATGATGCCGTAAAGGAGAGTGGGGAGGAGGCGGGGGATACTGGTACTGCTGAGTTTGAACAACTTGAGGCGGCGTTTCGGGAGATGCGGAGTTGCGGCTTCCTGAATCCGTTTTTTCAAAATCTGTCTCTCCATCTGTTTTTCCTTCCGGCTTCTTTTTTTCCTTGGGAAGTATGTTTACTATTATATCCTTAACAAGCTCAAGGTTTATATCGTCATCAGCAAGCTCTCTGTAGGCGCTTATGCGATTCAGTATTCCTTCAAGCTCTCTGATATTGGAAGTAAGTCTTTCGGCAATATAATTAATTACATCATCTTCAAGCGTTAGTCCCTTTTCTTCTGCTTTTTTCTTAAAAATTGCTTTTCTTGTTTCAAAATTAGGGCTTTTAATATCGGTAGTCAACCCCCATTCAAACCTTGACCTCAACCGGTCCTCCAACGTAGCAAGTTCCTTAGGCGGCTTATCCGAAGTTATTACTATCTGCTTACCTACATCGTGCATCTCGTTGAATATGAGAAAAAACTCCTCCTGAGTGGACTCTGACTGCTGAAGGAACTGTATGTCATCAATAAGAAGAATATCTATCTTCTTATATTTTTCCCTTACTTTTTTTATTTCACCTTCTTCTATGGCGCTTACTATTTCATTAATAAACTCCTGAGTTGACACATACACCACAGTAAGCTCAGGAAAATACTCCATAGCATAATTTCCTATGGACTGCATAAGATGGGTTTTCCCGAGTCCTACGCCACCATATATAAAAAGAGGGTTATAATTTTTTCCGGGATTCTCTGCAACAGCCTTGCACGCAGCATAAGTAAACCGGGTATTTGCTCCGACAATAAATTTTTCAAAAGTATATCCTTTTTTAAGTTTTTTTAATTTTTTTTCCACTGAAGGGTTCTGTTTTATACTCTGATCTTTTTCTTCCGGAGAATTTTTAATGGTTTTCTCAATGTGAGTAATTATTTTTTGTTTTATGTCGTCATTTATTCCGTATAAAAAAAGCGAAAAGTTGTAGTCTCCTTCCGGCGACGGAAAAGGACGGCTGCTCACCTTACTCAGGCTGGAGGCAATACTCTCAACATCTTTTTCCGACCCCGATATATTCAGCCTGTAGCGATTCTTATCCTTTTGACTTGGAGAATACTCCAGGGAGTACTTTTTAATAGCCACTGTTTTTAACGGGGTTTTTTTCTTTATTCACTTTAAGTTCCTTTGAAACGGCATATTTATTAATTAATAATCTTTTTAACGGAATTTCTCAAGGCAGGGAATTTTTTATTGAATTCCGCTGAAATAATTTTTTCTTTTTCTTTAAGATGTCTTCCGGACGGTTCTTGCAATCCCGCACAGTTAATTTTAAAATTCATTATGCCGCTTTCGTAGGCGGCCCTTGCAAGCTCCAATGCAATGCCTACATCTGTTATTATGTTTTTAAATCTATTCAGCTCCTGCTTTTCTATAATACTGACAAGAATGAAGGCGGCCTCCGATATATCAAGGGAGACCTCTGCCGATTCTTTAATGGCCCGATGGAGGCTGCTTCCCCCCTCCTTCCAGTACTTCATCACCTTACTGAAAATACGGGAATCTTCCCGGGCAAGACAAAGAGATTTTTCCTTTAAACTTTCCAACTCTTTCTCTGTCTGTAAGGCATCCGGATCTCTTTTGTCTTTTTTCAATACAGCAATTCTCAGGGACATAAGCATCAGTGCGCATCCGAGAGAATTTATTACTCCCGCGACATTTCCACCTCCGGGAGTTGAAGAATCCGAAGCAACACTCTCAATATATTTTAGGAGCTTATCGTCTAACATTTTTCCACCCTTAACCCTTTTTCTTCTATAAGAAGTTTCGCCATCGGAGTAACTATTGCCTTTTCCGGCAGTCTGATAACTGAGGCCCCCTTATTTACCTCTTTCTCAACAACCTCATATGTGATAAGAGAACCGGTATTTTTAAGGTAACTTTTAGAGGGAAGATAGGGTTTTTGCATGAAAAAACCCTTCCTGTGCCCTGCTTTTTCACCTGCAGGCGATATATTTTTTTCACATATAATGTCAACCAAAATATCTGCGATTAATTTTTCCACGTTTTAATTATTCAGGCCCGCCGGAATAAAAACTTTCTCCCTGTATCTATGAAATATTACTGCCGGGTTTTCTTGAGATGCGCCTGGGGAAGAATCATCTCAAGATCATCATGGGGACGGGGAATCACGTGAACACTTACAAGTTCCCCAACTTTCTGAGCGGCTGCCGAACCTGCTTCAACAGCAGCGCGGACAGCGCCCACCTCACCCCTGACCATAGTGGTTACATAACCGTGGCCTATCTTTTCGTAGCCTGCAAGGTCAACTTTAGCTGCCTTAACCATTGCATCCGAAGCTTCTATCATTCCAACAAGACCTACAGTCTCAATCAATCCCAATGCCATTTTTGAACCTGCCATATTTACCTCCTGTTCAGTATCCTCCTTCTCCGCCGGACTTTCCGCCTGCAATAGCAACAGAAGCTGAGGCTCCTATTCTTGTCGCACCGGCCTCTACCATTTCCCGGGCATCTTCAGCTGACCTTACTCCGCCGGACGCTTTTACTCCCATTGACGGCCCTACAGTTTCCCTCATAAGCATGATATCTTCTATCTTAGCGCCACCCGGTCCGAATCCGGTAGAAGTCTTAACGAAATCAGCACCGGCGCTTTTTGACAGCTGACATGCTTTTTTTATCTGTGCTTTGTCAAGAAGCGCCGTTTCCAGAATAACTTTTAATACCTTTCCTTTTGCTGCTTCACGGACGGCTTTTATATCATCTTCAACAAGACGCCAGTTTCCGGATTTAAGGGCTCCCACATTCAAAACCATATCTATTTCATCCGCACCGTTGGCTATAGCATCTCTTGCTTCAATCGCCTTTACTGTAGGCGTTGTAGCTCCCAGAGGGAAGCCCACAACGGTTGTTATCCCGACACCGCTGTCCTTCAAAAACTGCTTTGCCGTTCTGACGTTGGACGGATTTACGCATACTGTAGCAAATCTATACTGTCTGGCTTCATCGCATAGTTTTTTAATCTCTTCGGTAGTCGCATCGGCATTAAGAAGGGTATGATCTATGAGACGGGCAAGGTCTCCGGAAACCTTGCCTCCCGTTTTTTTGGCTGATATCCTGTCGGCTCCCGAATTAACAACATTTCTTACATCATCCTCCCTGTAAACAACACAGAGCCCGCACTCTATACAATCCTGAACATCTCCGCCACAAGGCGCACCTGAAAAATCCGGCACCTTAATCCCTCCCGTAAAACTGTGCGAAGACTGTCCTAGACCAAACACTTCTGATGCCTCACGTGCCAGATTTTTTACTGACACCACTACCGCTCCAAAATTCCGCAAAGTATTTAAATACTCGTTTATCTTTCTCATATAGATAGAAGTTGCAGGAGGTTCCGGAGCTCCGCAACATATTACAGCATCCTTTGCAATAATTATTTTTATGTTATGCCTGAATGCAAGAAGAAGAATATTGCAGGCAGCATTATCAGCTATCATAGATGCGGTTTTAGCTGCGCCGTTAAGGGTAAGAACAGGAACAATTATTCCCGAAATTTTATCAAGTATACTCCTGTCCCACATTTCGTTTTCCTCAACAATTCTCTTAACGCCGGATGAGAGCACCCTTTCACGGCCTATAATCCTCTGCGCGGCCGGAGTCATATAAGCAGAGAAAACAGCTCCCCGTCCGGATAGCTCAGATATCTGCCCCAGAGATCTTTCCACCTCTCTGTCTCCTCCCATAAAAACAAGGAGTATTTCTTTCCTGTCTTTTCCGGAATTCTTTAACTTTTCAACTGTTTCGCAGGTAATTTTCTGTATAAGGCTTTCTTTCACTTTAAAGTCCTCCTTCAATGATATTTACGGCTCTTGCCTTTCCGGTATACGCTGTCAACAATACCGGCTATTATCGCCCTCACCGGAGCCCTTTCATAACCTAAAATCTGGCTACAGGCGTTTCCTTCATCTATTATTATTACTGTATCGCCGACACCGGCTCCGGTTTTAATATCAACAGCAAGCTGTACTTCTCCGGTCTGACGAAGAGAGATCTCATCAACCGGCTGAATCAGCATTAGTTTTTTCCCTTCAAGCACAGGATGTTTTCTTGTTGCCCATACATTTCCGACTACTTTCGCTATAAACACTATTTTAATCCTTCCATCGATACACCGTCTATTATACCAACTATGGAAAAAGAACATATAGGATATTCTTCGAAAGCATGACAGGCTTCCCGGCTTCCGACATAAAAAACATACTCCCCCGCACCGGCTCCTACCGAATCAAGAGCAACTACAGATTTACCTGAGTCTTCGGTTTCATCTTTTCCGCTATTGAGAGCATCCCTGAGTTGCTGCCACTTCATCGGTTTAATAAGCAGTATTTTTTTTCCTTCCACTGTGGGATACTTGCGGGTTGCTACGACCCTGCCTACAACTTTACCCGGAAGCATTTTCGATATCCTTTATCATATTAAGTCTGTCCTGATGACGCCCTCCCTCGAAATTTCCACTGAGAAACGCTATTATTATTTTCTTTGCTATTTTAAATCCGGTCCTATCAGCACCAAGACAAATCACATTAGCATTATTATGCATCACACCCATACGGGTATCTTCG
>PWOI01000103.1 GCA_003557485.1 Elusimicrobiota bacterium
AAAAGAGCGGTCCGGTATGCGGTTGAGAAAGATAGAAGCGGGTCAGTAACAATAAACAGGGCCGGCGACTACGAAGCTGAATACGGGATTGCCCCGCTGAAGGATATTGCCGGTAAAACGAGGCATATGCCTGATGAGTTTATAAATACAGAGGGAAATAATGTGACGGATGAATTCATTAAGTACCTGAAACCCCTGCTGGGTAGTGATTTCAGGTCAGGCGGTGAAAAATTCAGCGCTCTTAAGGAGAAATAAAGTGATAAAAAAATTAACAGTCCTGATTCTTTCGGTATGGCTTTTATGCCAGGCTCTGCCTGCTCATTCTTCATACCGGCTTACGGAACTTATAGATACTCCCACAGCCCGTTCTGTTGATTTCGGATCTTACCTGCTTATGTTTCGCCTTTATGGGACAGGATCGGTCACGGGTCGGCTGCAGTACGGTATAATAATGCAGAATTTAACCCTTGGGGTCAGCATAAATGCGGAAAATATGGTAGGAGACAGCACAATTAAGCTGCGCAGGCCGTATCTTTACGGTAAGATCCCTTTTTATTCCGGTGACCACATATGGCCTGCTATCAGTATTGGTTTTGATGAGCAAGGCTATGGCGAGTTTAGAAGCGATGATACTTATCAGTATTCTCCCCTTGGTTTTTTTGTAGCAATGTCCAAGTACGGAATAGTGCCTGGCTTAAATCTTAACTTTGGTGTTAACACAAACCACGGTATATCCTCAGCTGCCGATCAGGGAGTTTCCGGATTCACCGGCATAGATTTTATGCTTGGCCCTGAATTTATGCTTCTTGCAGAAGGCCGCGATATAAATGAAGACGGCGGACAGATTAATCTCGGCGCTAAATATCTTCTGAGACCGGAGCTTTCCTTCGAACTCAGCTTTATAGACCTGGCAGCAAATCCGGGTCCCAGCCGTATACTTAAGATTGTCTATAGTGGGGATTTCTAAGTATGCCTGACCTTAAAAGAGCTTTTCCTCACTTTGAGGAGCCGATTGTGAAGATCCAGGATAAGATAGACAGGCTTTTGGATTCGGATCCGGGTTCACCTATAGTTACGAAGCTTCAGAAAGAAAGGGATAAACTAGTCAAGAAAATATTTTCTAGCCTTACTCCCTGGCAGAAAGTTCAGCTTGCGCGTCATCCGATGCGTCCGTATGCAATGGACTACATAGAGTCTGTCTTTGATGATTTCGTTGAGTTGCGTGGTGACAGGAATTTTGCCGATGACAGGGCGATTATGGGAGGCCCTGCTTCCCTTGACGGTACTACCGTTATGGTTATAGGGACCCAGAAGGGGCGCACGGCAGAAGAAAGCGTTGAAAGAAACTTCGGAATGCCTCATCCCGAAGGTTACAGAAAAGCGCTCCGGCTGATGAAAATTGCCGAGAAATTTTCTTTTCCGGTAGTTACCCTGATAGACACCCCGGGAGCATATCCCGGAATAGGAGCGGAAGAACGCGGCCAGGCCGAAGCCATAGCAAAAAATCTCCGTGATATGATGGAAATGAAAATTCCTGTCATAGTTACAATAACTGGAGAAGGGGGAAGCGGCGGCGCCCTTGGACTCGGGGTTGGTGATAAAATCCTTATGCTTGAAAATTCTGTCTATTTTGTATGTACTCCCGAGGCATGCAGCGCCATATTATGGAGAGACGCCTCCAAAGCTACTGTTGCTGCGGGTACTATGAGGCTCACGGCTGCTGATTTATTGGAACTTGATGTTATAGACGATGTGGTTCCGGAACCTCCAGGCGGAGCTCATTGGAACAGGCAGGATATGTATGATACATATAAGAAACGCCTTAAACATCACCTCGGAGCTCTAAAAAGAACTTCATCCGAAAATCTTTTTATTAAAAGGTATGAAAAGTTTAGGAAAATGGGAGTTTTTGAAAACACAAAAAAATAATAGATGCTGAAGCATTATTTGAAATCAAAACTGCATGGACTCAGGGTTGTTGAAACAAACGTAAACTACCGCGGCAGCATTACTATAGACCAGGCTCTTCTTGAGGCAGCAGATATCAGCCCGTTTGAAATGGTTGATGTTGTAAATGTGACTAACGGAGAAAGATTCCGGACTTATGCCATAAAAGGCTGCAGTGGTTCCGGATATGTTGCCCTCAACGGCGGCGCTGCAAAACTTGCCGAACCGGGAGACACACTTCTTGTCTTTTCAACGGTAATAGTTAAGAAAAAAAACAAGTTTGAAACAAGACTTGTGATAGTTGATTCTGAAAACAAAATTGAAGAAATAATAAAAGAAAAAATAAGTGCCTGAGCAAATCTTTATATGAAGGAAAACAGAATACTGATAAAATCCGGCCGCCTGATTACCGAACAGGGTGAAGAGGCGGCCGATTTACTTATAGAAGGAGAAAAGATTTCGGCTATAGCCGGATCTATTCAGATAAAAGGAAAATTTAAAGAAATTGATGCCTGCGGGAAAATAGTGTTTCCTGGTTTGATAGACCCCCATGTTCATTTTGAGCTTAAAGCTTATAATTCCTTTTCAAGTGATGACTTTTTCAGCGGGTCCCGCGCTGCAGCGGCAGGGGGAGTTACTACCTTTATAGATTTTGCTATTCCTTCTCAAGGGCAGGATATGGCTTCCCGCATAAGGGAAAAATGCGGTTCTGCGGCTCAAAAATCAATAGTGGATTTTTCATTTCATGCCCAGATTACATCATGGAATCCCGCGACTCCCGATGATATGAAGGCCGCAGTCGAAGAAGGGGTTCCGAGTTTCAAGATATTTATGCCTTCCACGGAAGGCTGGGGAGTTGACGACTACGGTATTTACCGGGCTCTTGAAAACTCCGCCGCCCTTAACTCCATTGTAATGGTTCATGCTGAAAACGGGTCTATTGCAGATTCAATGGCAGAAGAAATGTTAAGGAAGGGAAAGACGGGTATTGCTGATTTTCCCCGTGCAAGGCCCGATGTTGTCGAGCGTGAAGCCGTTTCCCGGGCCTGCCTTCTTGCAGATGAAGCCGGTGTTCCCGTTTATATATGCCACCTTTCCGGGGGCAAATCAGCTTCCGATTTAAGAAAACTAAAAATGGAAGGCAGGGATATCCTGGTAGAGACCACCCCGCCTTACCTTCTGCTCAATAGAGAAAAATATAACGGCCCCGAAGGCTTCCTGTATGCCTGCTCTCCGCCTTTAAGGGACCAGGAGGATAACTACCGGCTCTGGCGCGCCGTTATTGAAAACACGATAGATACCATAGGAACCGATCATTGTCCGTTTAAAAAGAAACAGAAGCTTTCCGGAGGGGGATCTTTTGCTGATACTCCAATGGGGTTGGGCGGTATAGAGAATACGCTTGAACTCATATATACGGAAGGGGTTGTAAAGAGGGGTATTTCCCCTCTTCAGGTAATGCGGATGACATCATGTAACCCTGCTAAAATATTTGGCCTTTATCCGCGAAAAGGCACCTTAAAAGAAGGTTCGGATGCAGATGTTGTGGTTTTTAATCCCGACGTAAAGAAAACAATCCGCGCCGGAAAAATGGTTTCTGAAAGCGACTGGTCTCCTTATGAAGGTTTTTCGGTCAACGGCTCTGTGGAAACTACGATATCGCGAGGGGAAATAATTTACAATAAATCCGGTATACGTGCTGTAAAAGGAAGAGGAAAGTTTCTGGAAAGAAAAGGTTTCGGGTTACCCGCAACCTGAAAGGTTACTCATACCTCCTCATCACAGCCTTAACTCTTGCGGAGAGCTCTTCTAAAGAAAACCCTTTTCCCAGGTAGTCGTCTGCGCCGGCTTCAAGTCCGGCTATTATATGGTCTTCATCCTCATACCCGTTAATAATTATTACAGGTATCCGGCAGGTACTCTTGTTATCTCTTAGTTTTCTGCATAGCTCTAAGGCGTCGCCGCCCCTGAACATAAGGTCTATTATGATTAAATCTATTCCTCCGAAACTGTTTGTTCCGTTTATCTCTTTTTTGTCTGCGGTATAGGAAACATTAAATCCTTTGCGTGTAAGAGACTGGCTGACGGCCTGAGCCAGTTTCAGCTTGTCTTCAATAATTAATATACGCTTGGGCGATTCTCCGGAGGGTATACTGGTGTGAGGAATAATTCCAAGTAGACTGTAAAAGTCAGATATCCTGTCAGATTCTATGGCATCAATAACTTTTGTGTAGATTTCCCTGGGAACAACCATAAGCTCGTATAAGCCAATCCCGTTTCTATCTCCGCCATATCTGCTTTTTGCCATTAAAATATACTTTTTATTTCTTTTTTTCTTCCGGAACCAGCTTGTAACCTACCCCCCGTATTGTCTTTACCATATCGCCGGAAGGTCCCAGTGCCTTGCGCAGGTTTTTAACATGTGCGTCAATAGTCCTTAACGATCCGAAATATTCATAGCCGAGTACGCTTTCGCAGAGGAACTCCCTGCTTAGAACCCGCTGCTGCTTGTCAAGAAATATATGTAGAAGATCAAACTCCTTTGGCCTTAGAGTCACATGTTCTTTACCTACTTTTACGGTATATGAATTAACATCAAGAACAATATCTCCGGCTTTAAGTGTTTTGCGGTCACCCTTTCTAATATCTGTCCTTCGCAGGACGGCTTTTACCCGGGCAATCAGTTCTTTCCTGTTGAAAGGTTTCGTTACATAGTCGTCAGCTCCCATCTCAAGGCCTATTACCTTGTCAACTTCTCTGGACCTTACGGTAAGTATGATTATCGGAAGGTGGGCAATATTGCTGTCCTGCCTCACAAGCCGGCAGACCTCAAGACCCCCTATTGTAGGAATGCCCAGGTCAAGTATCATTAGGTCGGGTTTAAGCTTGCGGGCTTTTCCTAATGCATCTTCACTGTTTTCTCCATCGCTTACTATAAACCCTTCTGTTTCCAGGGTGTCCCGAACAAGTTCTCTTATGGATTCCTCATCGTCAATTACGAGAATCTTTTTATTCATATCAGCTTAGGTTCTCCTTCTGTCTACTACGTAATTGCTTTTCAGCTGTTTTTTTGCGTATTTTTTCAGCTCGCTTCCAAGCCGGGAGATTTCACCTACATGCGAAAACTCCTTGTTTTTTGACAAAACTACTCCAATTGAAATAGTAACAATGGGAAACTTCTCTTTTTCACCTCTCCTGTTTTCAATTGTTATATGGCCGTTTTTCAGGTCGTCATCATTATAGTATTGTTTAATGGAACTGTCAAAATTTTCAATTATTTCTTCGCATACTCTCTTGAAAATATCTCCAGGTATTGTAGCAATAAAATCATCCCCGCCGATATGTCCGACAAATCCTCCCTTTTTGACAATCGCGGATAGAATTATTCTTGCTGTTTCTTTAATAATATCGTCACCTCTCTGGAAGCCGTAATAGTCATTGAGCGCTTTGAAATTATCAAGGTCAATATAGAGTACTGCAAAATTACAGCCGTTTTTTAATTTGTCTTCTATTTCTTTTATTATCGCGGTGTTTCCCGGCAGGTAAGTAAGCGGGTTTACATTAATTCCCTGCTGGACGCGCTGCAGCGCCGAGCGTATCCGCGCCAGCAGCACTGCTGGCTTAAACGGTTTTGTTAAATAGTCGTCAACGCCGGCTGTCAGCCCCTTTATTTCGTCCTTGTCAGTGCTTTTTACAGTCAGCATTATTATTGGAAGATTGCTCATCAGTATGTCTTTTCTTATTCTTTCGCATACCTCGTAACCGTCTTTATGGGGCATATTCACATCAAGAATTATTATATCGGGGCTTTCAGTATACGCCTTATCCAGGGCGTCATTGCCGTCGGTCGCTGTTATAACCTGATAACTGTCGCTTTCCAGAGTGTCTTTTATTAATTCTCTGATATACATATCATCGTCAGCGACAAGTATTTTTGCTTTTGGGCCCATAAACATAAACGTTAAGCTTCCTCTTCCGGTTCTTCCGGAGTTTCCCGGCAAACGGGAAGGGTAAAATAAAAGACCGAGCCGCTGCCGAAAACGCTGTCAACCCATATTCTTCCGCCGTGAGATTCAACTATGCCCTGGGCTATTGCAAGCCCCAGTCCGGTGCCTTTGGGGCCTTCAACGTTTCTTGCCCCTTTGGACTGTTCAAACTGCCTGAAAATCTTTCCTAGGTCCTTTTCAGGGATGCCCTGACCGGTATCCCTCACCCATACCTTTACAAAGCCCTCTATGTCGTCCGGTGCGGCTCCTAAAGTGATTGTGCCCCCTTCGGGAGTAAATTTCAAGGCATTTCCGGCTAGGTTTATCAGGACCTGTCCTATTCTGTCCAGATCGGCGTAAACAGCAGGGGTTTCTTTTTCTATGTCGCTTTTCAGTGCTATTTTTTTCTTTTCGGCTACGGGTTCCAGAAGATTTATCACATCAGTTATTTTATGGCTTATATCACAAGGTTCTTTATCAATATCCATCATTCCCGCCTTTATTTTAGCGATATCAAGCACATCGGTTATAAATTGCGCCAGGCGCTGTGAACTGGCTTTTATAGTCTGCAGGGCTTTTTTCTTTTTATCTTCGGGAACTAAGTCGCCTCTTTCAAGAAGAAGGTCAATGTAACCTTCAATGGCAGCAAGCGGTGTTCTGAGTTCGTGCGAAACAGCGTTAACAAATTCATCTTTTACCCTGTCAAGATCGGCAAGTTTTTCAGCCATTTCATTAAACTCCCCGGCGAGCATCCCTATTTCATCTTTTGAATTTATCTCTATTTTTGTTGATAGCTGTCCTTCTCCTATGTACCTGGAACCCTCCACAAGCTTTCTTATGGGGCTTGTTACAGTCCCGGACAGGATAAGTGAGATTATAATGCCTATTGCCAGAACTGCCAGGGAAATGACCGTTATGCTGTTTCTTACTCTTCCTATGGCTTCGGATATGCGTTCACGGTAAAACTGTCCGTTGAATCCCACCTGCGCAATTCCGCTCTTGCTGCCGGCAATATATACGGGGCTGGACAATATGTCTCCGTCTTCCCATAGGTCATGTATATCCTTGACTTCCAGAACATTATCGCTTTGTTCGCGGTCGGTAAACAATATCCGTCCCGAACGAAGGTTATATAAGTTTATGTACTCAATTCCAGGGTAAGTGTTTTTAAACGCCCTCATAGTATTTAAAAGAAG
>PWOI01000079.1 GCA_003557485.1 Elusimicrobiota bacterium
ATTCTTTTATAGGAATTTTCATACACTCTGTTAACCATAGAGGCAAGATCCTGCATACCTTTTCCGCTTTTTGCTGATATAAGCATAAACGGGGCAAAATATAGATAAGGCATATATTTCCTGAAAGCTTCTTCGTAAGCCTTTATTAAATCATCTTCCTCTTCAATCAGGTCGGACTTGTTGCCGCAGGCAACAACAGACGCTCCGGATTCTATTATCCAGCTGGCAATCCTTTTGTCCTGAAAAGTCAGTTCCCTTGTTAAATCCATTAAAAGTACGCAAACATTGGAATTTTCAATTTCCTTTCTTGAGGCCATCATACTTATAATATCTTCAGCCTTTTTTCCCCTTTTCTTTCTCCACATTCCGGCAAGGTCAACCAGTTCCCAATCGATACCGTCCAGAACAGCGCCGCACCTGGCCGGATTTCTTGTTGTACCGGGAAGAGAGTCTACTATTACGCGTTCTTCTCCCGATATTCTGTTTACAAGGGTTGACTTGCCTACGTTAGGTTTACCGGCAATACTTAGAACCCTATAAATTTCTTTATCTTCTTCATATGTATCGGAAGGGATTTGAGAAGAAATAAATTCTATGCAACTTCCAAGGTTTCTTTTATGAATCGCAGATAGGGCCATAACGCGCTTAAAACCAAGGGAGTAAAATTCCCCTGCAATTATTTCATGCGCCGGATCATCGGCCTTATTTATAATTAGCTGAACCGGTTTGTCTGTCTTTCTCAGTTTCAAAGCTATTTCGCTGTCCAGAGGGACAACCCCTTCTTTTGCATCAACCACAAAAAGTATACAATCTGCCTGCGTCAGGGCTGCTTCAACCTGCAGATTAATTTTTTCTGCCATCTTATCTTTCGTTCCCGGCAGCATACCCCCTGTATCTACAAGGAGGCATCTTTTCCCCTTTGCCGGCCTGAGAACAGCATATGTCCTGTCCCGGGTCATGCCTGGATTTGCCGATGTAAGAGCTTTGCGTCCGGCCAGAAGAGAATTGAAAAGCGTGGATTTGCCGACATTCGGCCGGCCTACTATGGCGATAGTTTTAATCATTGTTTTTCCGAATTTTTGACCGCAAGCCTAACAGCTCTAAAAATGTAATGTATTCCAGTAATTGCGGTAAGAAAACCGGTAAGAATAAAAAGGATATTAAGAAATCCCTTGTATACTGCAAGATATTCCGAAAGGTCAAAAAGCACGAAAATTACAACAGCCATCTGAAAAAAGGTTGTTATTTTACTAATAACAGAAGGAGATATTATGTTGAGGTTTTTAAGAATATTTAGGGCTATCCAGCCGGTAAAGAGCAAAATATCCCTAAAAACCACTATTATAGCAAGCCACGGGGGAACAGCCCTTATGTAAGCAAGAGCAATAAAGGCAGACAGTATTAGTATCTTATCGGCCATCGGATCCAGAAAAACACCCAACGGTGTTACGTTATTTGTCCTGCGGGCCACTATTCCGTCCAGAGCATCGCTTATAGAAGCCACAACAAATACCGCCAGCGCCGCGGCAGGCCTGTTACCTGCCAGAAAAACAAGGAAGACAGGTATCAGTACAAGACGCATCACTGATATAAGATTCGGAGCGCTCACGTAATTGCGTATCTGCTGAAAATTGCAGCAGGCTCCCTGTTCATACGGGCTTTTATGATAACAGAATTCCCCTCATAGCGTCGGGAAATGACTTTAGCGTTCTTATAGAGGCTGTTTATTATATCCTGCCGGCTCTGAGGAATTTCAAATTCTAAGGTTCTCATCTCTTTTTCCAGCATTTCAATTATCTCTTTTTTAAGAAGCTCAACTCCCTCCCCTTCTGAAGCGGAGATAAAAACTGAAGGGCTCTCTCCTGATTTAACTCCGGGCTCCCGGGGAATATTATCTATTTTATTATAGACCCTCAACGTTGGTTTGCCCAGAGAGTCCAGTTCTGCAAGAACCTCTTTGACAGCTTCCATCTGATGCCTGTAATTTTCAGATGAAAAATCAACAACGTGTACAAGTATATCGGCTTCCTGAACCAGCTGCAGGGTAGCCATAAACGCTTCAACCACCTGGTGAGGCAACTTTCTTATAAAACCTACTGTATCTGTTACAAAAACTTCGTAATCCTCAAGTTCCAGCTTTCTTGTTTTTGCCGAAAGCGTCGAAAAAAGCTTATTTGCGGTTCCCACGGTATCATTTGTCAGGCGGTTGAGGAGAGTAGATTTTCCAGCATTTGTGTACCCTACAAGACATATATGCTTTTTAAATTCTTTTTTTCTTTTTTTTCTCATATCCTGTCGTTTTGATGAAATTTTTTCGAGTTTCCGCTTTATTGAAACTATCCTATCGTTTATCTGACTTCTATCGACATCTATTTTTTTTTCGCCGGGCCCCCTTGTTCCTATCCCGCCGCCCAGACGTGAAAAGTCGGTCCATATATTCTTCAGACGGGGAAGGAAATATTCGAGCTGGGCAAGTTCCACCTGCAGTTTTCCGACGCTTGTAGATGCGTGGAGTGCAAATATATCAAGAATGAGACGGGTACGGTCAATCACTTTGCACCCTACAGCCTCCTCGAGATTGCTTTCCTGGGTGGGAGTAAGTTCATCGTCAACAATAACCATATTTATATCCATACTCTGTACATAATTTTTTAATTCCATAGCTTTACCCGGGCCTATATACATAGCCCTGTGCGGCTTATCGCGATTCTGTACTAATTTTGCTTCAACTTTAGCCCCTGCCGTACGGGCAAGCTGATAAAGTTCCGAAAGACTTTCAGACACGGGAATGCTATCGGATCTGTTAATGCCTACCAGAATCGCTTTCTCTTTAGCTTTTGCGGTTTTTAATGACATGATTCTTTTTTATTCATAAACTTATTCTTGAGTTTTATTATATAAAAATGCTATTCTAAAACAAGATTTGACAGGCTCTTAAATTAAAAATTGAATTTAATTTAATATTTTGTATTATGTAGCAGAGTAATATGTAAAAGTTTACTGAAAAGGAGGAAAACCATGTCTGATGGAGATAACCTGAAACCGGTAATCGATGCCAGTTCCTGCACAGGCTGCACTATATGTGTTGAAGAATGCCCGACCGGAGCACTCGATATGTCCGACGATGTATCTGTACTTGCAAACCCGGAGATCTGCGACGGATGCGGTGCATGCGAGGAAGTATGTCCTGTAAGCTGCATTACTATGGAATAGCAGTATGGGTTCTTTAGATTTCAGCCCGGATGGATTACAGAAAAATCCTCCGGGCTGAAAAATCATGCTTTTCCTTAGAAAGCAAATATTCCCGTCCTTAACTGTTTACAGATCCAATATTATCTCCTGTTAAGATAATGAGTAAGAAAGTTTCATTACTGTCAGGTTTTTTTATAGCAGCCGGATTTACGGCTCTATTTAGAACTTTTTTCTTGTCAAGTTTTCATCCTGTCTTTGACATGGCAGTAATATTTATGATTTTTCTGTTTGAAACTCTTTTATGTTTTGTTTTAAGCATCAAGCTGGGAGATTCTTCTCTTAAGAAAAAAATACCCGCCCCGGATTACTTAATAATAAATTTATCTCTTTATATTCCGTTACTAGTTATTCTTATAATGCTATCAAGGCCTGTTTTCGGTGTTGGATTCAACGACCCTCTTCCCTGGTACGCAGCATACCTTTATCCCGCTTTTTTACTTTTCCCGCTTGCGGCAGCTGCAGCGTTTATACTGAAATACATATTTGAATCTGCTAAGACCCTTAATTTTCTTTTTCTTTCAGCAGGCCTATCTCTATTTTTTATATGCGACATACTATTTTTAAAAGTTTTTTTTCCCGCAAGCATTGCATTTATTTGTTCTTTTTCAGGATTTTCTGTCTTATTTTTTTTGCATGATACCGGAAACATCCGACGATCATTTATGTTTGCTGCCGCTGCGCT
Organism: Elusimicrobiota bacterium; assembly: GCA_003557485.1. Taxonomy (GTDB): domain Bacteria; phylum CG03; class SLGR01; order SLGR01; family PWQF01; genus PWMP01. The sequence continues at coordinate 3,935 of PWOI01000079.1, forward strand.
TATCTTTGCGGCCGCTGCTTTTACTGGTGGAAGCCTTCTCAACGGGCTTGTACGCAGTATTGACAGGGACTCAAGGCATTATCTTGGAGGAGAGATAACTGCTTACGGAGAAACTTCGCTTCACGGTGATAACGGAAAAATATCTCAGGTTTCACTCAATCACGCAGCTTTAATAGAACACCCTAAGCATGAAGATATAGCAAAACAAATACATCTTACCATGCTGCAGTTTCCCTGGGCCTCCCGAGTACTGCTTATAGGGCAGTCTCCCCTGATAGTTAAAGAAATTCTGCGGTACCCGGATATAAACAGCGTCTATTGGGCCAGCCCCGTTCCCCAGATGTGCAGTTATTTCAATGATCATATTTTAGATATGTCACGGGTACGAATACTCTGCACAACGGACGGCAGGGATTTTATAGACAACTTTGGCCCTGCAGATTTTTTTGACATAATAATTATTCTGCTGCCCGATCCGGTAAACATTTTTTTTAACCGCTACTATACATCAGAGTTTTTCAGCAGGATTCAACGCGCTGCAGGCAGGCATTCGGTGATTGCCATTACACTGGAAGCAGGTGACGAAATGATCAGTCAGAACAAACAGATGCTTTCGGCCTCCGCCTACAGGTCTTTAAAATCCTTTTTCCCAAACACTCTTCATATGCACTCAAGAAGGTCTCTTATTCTGGCTTCACAGTCACGGGGTTTTTCCGCATCGCCGCTTCCCCTTGTGGAGTATATGGAAATAGTTGAAGATATGCCTGCCAATATTACTCTTCCGCTTCTTTCATATAAACTTTCCACTTCAGAAAAAGTACGCAGACAGATCGACACACCTTACTCTTCCGCAAACTCAGACTTAAAGCCGGCCTCTCTTAAATATTCCTTTAATGAATTAATATTTTCCATAGGAATATGGAGAGGTTTTCTGGTGAGGATGACTGACAATCTAAGGCCACTATGGGTTTATATTTTTTCCGTTCTTGCCGTGCTGGGAAGTATTGTTCTGTTAAAAAAGAAAAAGGACAAATTCAAGGCTCTTTCAGCGGTTTCGGCAGTTATTGCTGTATATACTCTATTTCTATGGAACATATCCGTGATTATTCATTCCTTTTCAGGAAAACTTTACTCCGGCATATCAGTCGCAGCCCTGGCGGCAGCAGCCGGGATATTTCTTTCTTTCAGGGTGGTTAATTTTACTAAAAACTGCGACCCTTACTCAATGGTCAGCAAATTCCTGGTTATATCTTCCTTGTTTTTTATACTTGTTACCGCTTATTTTGAATTCACAATTTCTCCCCCCTCTTACGCTGCACTTTTCATAATAGCATTTACCGGAAGTTTTCTTCTGGTATCGGCTATTTATCCGGCAACGATATCGGCAGAAAGGGAGTTCGAACATGGCAAGCCGGAAGCTGCCCGCACAATTGTAACCGCATGCTTTGCCGGCGCCGGAGTTTCCGCCGCAGGAGGCATTTTTATTCTTCCGGTGATGGGCCTGATTGAGATATTTCCTCTGAATACTATTCTTCTTCTAGGGCTTGTTTTTCTTCTGAATACTCAGAAATCTGGCTGAGTATCCACTCTGTTGTTTCTATATATTTTTCTTCAGGGATACCGGCCTCTGAAGCAATCCCTTCAAGAGACTCCCCTTCTTTAAGTCTTTCTCTCACGTCTTTTTCGCTGAAATGGCTTGAAGAAGAAATAAAAAGGATTCCAACGCATTCTTTTTCACTGAATCCTTTCTCAAGCAGGCGGCTGACATCCTTTACAGGAACAGTGAAATGTGCAGCTATTATTCCTTCTCTTGTACTTAAATCCCTTCTCGGCACAGACCTGCATCCGGAAACAATTATAATACCAACAACAAGTGAGATGAAAATTTTATTCATTTTAATTTAAACTCCTTTTCATTAAAAACTTCAGCACAAAATGTAAAAAGTTCCGTTTCAGGATCTTTCCAGGCATCCGGCTGCAGGCCGGCCTTATCATAACACAGGCTTGAGAGAAACTCGTCTCTGCTCCATCCCGTTTCATCCGCAACCTGCGGCAGATATACACCCTGGTGCATCCCCCTTTTTACTATCACACCGTGACCCGGTATAACAATTTCTTCAGGTTTTTTTACTTTTTCCGGTATGCTCAGGACTGAAATTTCAATTTCTATGTCATCAATTTCATCCGCACATAAAGGATTAAACCTAGGATCCGCCGTTGCTGACTGTGTGGCCATATCCCTGACAGTAAGGTAAAGCTTTTGATCCGCAATTATACATCCTATGCAGCCCCTGAGCCTGCCGTCTGATTTAATTGTAACAAATGCTCCCTGCTTTTCCAAAAGGGATTTTTTGTCTGTATGCGGCTCATATTTAGTCCGTTCTCTGACATATTGTTCTATAGACCGTCTTGCTATGTAAAGTAGTTCTTTTTTTTCTTCAACATTCATAAGACTGGTATTTAAAACTCCGCAACTCGAAAACTTTTTTACTCAGCATTTTATTTTACCTTAACTTTGCCCCTATATCAAGCGGTATATTACTGACCGGAAAATAATTATATTCAATATATATTTCATCTTCATATCCGGCCCTGAAGGCTATCATATAGTTGCCTTTTCTGAATGAAGGATAACCTGAAACAATTCCGCTAAAACTTATCTCGATTTCAGAGCCTGCAGTTAAGTAAGAAATTTTTTCCAAGGAAGGCGATATATCAACTCCGGAAGTATTAATGTTCTCTATACGTATATTTTCAATGCTTTTGCCTGAAATGTTGCGAACTGTAAGAGTAACTATAAATCCCTCCCCATCGATTATTTCACTGTCGGAAGATATACTAAGATGGAGCGAAGCGGGGTCGTTGAAAAGCGAAAATGCACGGCCGGAAGCGGCTAACCATTCGTTTTTTTCGTAAGGACCCCTTCTTCCGGACAAAATTCTCGAAAAATCATTTATAAAGGCTCCTTTAAGATTAACCGGTGACGCAAGCTCTCCGATACCTTTCTCCAGGCGGACCCCGAATTCCTGAGGACCTGAAGGGTAAACAGTATGCTGATGAACGGGCCAGTCCACCTGGTTCCCGACAACAAGATTTACCCTTGTGCCGGCAAGATAATCTTTCCATCCCCGGACAAAATCATTAAAACGCCTCCTGTCTGCCTCATACATCATTACAGCTACGATATCGGCACCGGCGTCCTGAAACATAACTGCATCCTGACCGTGTTCATGGCCTTTATCCCAGCTTAACATAAAAACCCACAGAGGTTTATCCTTCACTGCTTCGGATTTGATTCGCTTTATTATCATAGCCATGCGCCTTGCCCTGTACCAGTTCCATTTCTGCTTAACCGGATGATTGCGGCTACCGGGAGCGCTTACTATTTCAGCAAGCCACTTCATTCTTTCTTCTCTAATAAAAGAACTCCAATTTTCGGGCACCTCAATTCTCATAGCTTTAACAAAATCATCAACAAGTTCAAGTCCCGCTACCGCAGGAGCCGGCCGGATATAGTCAAGCCCTATATAATCTACAGTTTCAAGGGAGTTAAGGTAAGAAGCCATATTAATTATATCTCTTACTCTCCTGCTATCAAGAATAGAGATTCCATTCGTTTCATAAATTTCTCCGCTATGCCTCCTATAAGCATAACTGTAATCATACCACTCAGGCCTCAAGGCAAATACCCCGAAAGCCCTGAAGGCAACTATCCATGCTCCGAAATCAAGTCCGGAATCCTTTGCTGCCGCAGAAAATTCTTCAAGAGTTCTAAGGTTGTCATACAGCCATGGGCGTTCATAAGATAAATCACCTTCCGTGTAAGAGGCAGTCTGTGCGGCAATATACCACAGAGTATTTCCTCCTATGTACCTTATCCATTCAAAAATACCCCTGTAACCGGCACCTTCATGTGATCCGGGGAGTGGGACATTAAAACCCCTGAGCGGCCTGGTAGTCTCCAGCGTCATTATTTTTAACGGTTTTTCAAATCCATTGAGAGGCCGGCGCGAATGGATAGTAAACGAGCCGGTCCAGGAATTTATATCTTCTGTTCCGGCATATTTTATTCTATAAACGCCCTGCGGGGCAGCCCAGGGTACGGGAAACTGACCCTCCCAGATTCCCTTCTGGCGGTTATATTCAAGAATTATATCCTTATGCCCTCCTATTCCGGTCACTTTTTCACCGTTTTTATATATATTAAATGAGGCCTCGGAACCGGCAAAAAGTTTTTCATCCCCTCTAACATGAATGTATATTATGTGGTAATGCAGGTATGCCAGCCTGTCAGTTTCAGGCTTTACGGGCGCGGTAAGAGAAAACTGTATAAAACTCAATATAATTACAGCAATAGTCAAAGCCGTATAAAAGGGTGGAAAGTTTATTTTCAATTTTCAATCATTAATGTAACAGGACCGTCGTTTATTATTTCAACCACCATTTCCTGTCCGAAAAATCCATTCTTTACGTTTAACCCGCTTTCCTTAAGACAATTAAGGTACATATCAAAATAAGGAGCTGCTTTTTCCTTTCCGGCGCTCTTCTCAAAGCCAGGCCTGTTCCCCCTTGAACAATCGCCGTATAAAGTAAATTGTGAAACCACAAGTATTTCACCACCGGTATCTTTTACTGAAAAGTTGAATTTTCCGTTACCGTCCGGAAATATACGTAGTGAAACGGTTTTTGCGGCAACTGATTTAACGTTTTTTTCGGAATCGTCTTTAGATATTGCAGCCAGGACAACCAGCCCCTCCCCTATTTCCCTTTTTTCCCCGGCTGCCTCAACTGAAGCTCTTTTTACCCTCTGAATAAGCGCCTTCAAAAGTTTTTCAGTATCTCCGTAACTTCTTCAACCGAATCCATTACTTCTACTCCCGGAACTTCATCCCATGTAATGAGGCCCAGCACTCGCCTGCCAAGAGCTTTAGCGAGAGCTATTTCGGAAAGGGTGCCGTACTTGCCGTCAATCGCTACTAATATATCTGCTGTTCTTACTATAATAGCGTTACGGGCATGACTCATAGCGGTAACAACAGGAATCTGAACAAAGGGGTTAGCGCTCTCTGAATGAGTACCGGGCAAAATACCAACGGTGATTCCCCCGCTTCCGGAAGCCCCCTGGCATGCAGCCTCCATAACCCCTCCCAAACCCCCGCACACAAGAATGTGACCGCACCGGGCTATGGATTTGCCTACTTCCCTGGCAATATTTTTTGTTTCCCGGTCAGCTCGGGACCCTCCGATAACTCCTACAATCTTTCTCCTGGATTTCGCCGAACTTAAATCACTTATATTAAGCTGCTCTATGCTTTTCCTTGCACACATATTTTAGTTCACGCCTCCACATATATTACTTCCTTATTCGGTCCTAAAAAACTTAAAATACAGGGTTTGACCCCATTTGAATGGTACGCCCGGAAGGAGTCGAACCTTCGACTTTCGGCTCCGGAGGCCGACGCTCTGTCCACTGAGCTACGGGCGCATATTTATCCGGTGATCTTTTTTATTTCTTCTTTTACTATTTTTAAAGATTTTTTTAAAGAGTCGCTGCCGCCTGAGGCACCGCCGCGCGCCATATCTTTTCTTCCTCCTGCATTTCCGCCTGAAGCTTCGGCAGCCTTTTTTAATATTGAAGATGCATCAAGTTTGCCGGCAATATCTGCCGACAGTTTAAATATCATTTTGATACTTTCTTCTGCAGTTCCCAGGGCAAGGGCAGCCGAAGAGGGAGAAGAAACCATGGAGTCGGCCCAGGCCCTCATAACCCCTTCTGAGGCATTCCCGAAATCTTTAACTGAAAATTGAACACCGTTTATATCTTCTTTTTCGCTTTCCGTAGCGCCGGAAATAAGTTTTTGCTCAAGCGAATTTATTCTATCTTTTAATTCATCTATTTCCTTTTTCAATCTGCCTATGGAATAAACAATTTCTTCAGGAGGGCTTTTAAGTTCCCCGGCTGCCTCATTAAGTGTCTGCTGCATGTTTGAGACATAATCCAGGGCACCATCTCCGGTCAACCCTTCTATTCTTCTGATTCCTGCTGCTATACCCTTTTCGGAAACTAATTTAAAAAGCCCTATAGTCCCGGTATTTTTGACATGGGTTCCGCCGCATAGCTCCATACTTATATTTTCAGAACCGGACTTTTTTATTATAATTGTACGGACCTTTTCACCGTATTTTTCCTGAAAAAAAGCAAGGGCTCCCTTCTTCTCAGCATCTTTTCTGGTCATTTCTTCAGCCGATACAGGATAGTTTTCCATTATTATGGAATTTACTTTTCTTTCTATCCTGTCTTTTTCGTCTGCAGCAAGTTCTCTGCTGCATGTAAAGTCAAACCTGAATCCTTCAGGCCTGACCATGGAACCGTCCTGCTGTACATCATCGCCTAAAACATCCCTCAGAGCAGCCTGAAGTATATGAGTACAGGTATGGTTCCTCTGGGTAGCTTTACGGACTTTTTTATCAACGGAAATTTTTACTTTTTCTCCTTCGTTAAACTCTCCCTCCATTTCTCCCACATGAACCGTAACATCTGAACTTTTCAATGTATCGTTTACTGTGAAAGACCCATTTTTTCCGCTTATGATTCCTCTGTCCCCGGTCTGGCCGCCTGCTTCGGCATACATGGGAGTCCTGTCAGTAACAATGGCCTTTCCCCCGTTCAGGATTTTCACAACGGAGGCTTCACTAGAGCATTCACCGTACCCGGTAAAAAGGGTAGGCTCCAGTCCCTTGAGATCTTTCAGGTAGGGAAGGCTGTCTTCGGACTGTTTCCACGAAGACCTGCGCGCGCTTTCCTGAAGCATTTCATCAAAACCTTTTCTATCCATTTCCAGCCCTCTTTCATCGAGTATGTTTTCAGTTATATCCGGTGGAAGACCGTACGTATCGTAAAGCAAAAAAGCATCTTTTCCTGAAAGAACTTTTTCTCCCAAACCGGCAAGTTTTTTTATATGTTCCTGAAGTTTTGAAGAGGCCCTGTCAAGTGTCTGCAGAAAATTTTCCTCCTCGGATCTTAATACCGAAGCAATATGGTTTGCCCTTTCATTAAGAACTTTATAATAATGACCCATAATATCCGCTGCCAGAGATGAATATTCCCATAGCATAGGTTTTTTCCATCCTGATTTGCGTCCCTCTCTTGAAGCCCTTCTTATAAGCTTCCTGAGAACATAACCACGGCCTTCGTTAGAAGGTTTAACTCCGTCGGCTATAAGGAATGTTACAGCGCGCGCATGATCAGCAATAATCCTGGCTGACTTTTCAGAACAACCCGCAGAATCTTCAAAAGCCTTATCTACAAGAGGCTTCAGCATTTCAGTCTGGAATACGTTATCCAGCCCGTTAATAACCTGGCTTAATCTTTCCAGTCCCATTCCGGTATCAATATTTTTACGGGGAAGAGATGTAAGTGTCCCATCCTGTTTTCTGTCATATTGAGTAAAAACCAGGTTCCATACTTCCAGGTACCTGTCGCAGTCGCAGCCGGGGCTGCAGTCGCTGCGGCCACAGCCGAAAGATTTACCAAAATCATAAAGTATTTCAGAACACGGACCGCATGGACCGGTTTCGCCCATATTCCAGAAGTTATCCTTTTCACCCAGCCTTACTATTTTTTCTTCCGGCAGATATTTCTTCCAGATTTCAAAAGCCTCATCGTCATCCTTATAAACTGTCGCAAAAAGTTTATCCTGATCGAGGGCTAACTCCGATATTAAAAAATCCCAGCCGAATTTTATTGCCTCCTCTTTGAAATAATCTCCGAATGAAAAATTTCCGTACATTTCGAAAAAAGTAAGATGACGAGCAGTTTTACCTACTTCTTCGATATCGGAAGTCCTGAAGCATTTTTGTATTGAAGCGGCGCGCTTAACACGGCCGGAGGAAGAAAGGAATTCATCTTTGAACTGAACCATTCCCGCGGTAGTAAAAAGGATGCTGTCATCACCAGGCGGAACTAACGGAATAGAATCGCACCATTGATGCCCGAAGGAGATAAAATACTCTCTGAATTTTTTTCTTATTTCACTCTCTTTCACTTAAGAAACTCCCGGTTATTATTCACTGAAAAATTTTTTTTCAACTTCCCTTATAGTATCAAAATCAAATCCGCGCCTTGCAAGCAGAGACCTCAGGCGGCGATGGGCCGTAATCCTGTCAAGGCTCCGGTAGCTTTCAAGCATTCCCCCGCAGGATTTAATTGCAAGAGAGACCCTGTCAGGAGGAGATTCCCTGTTAACTTTTTCAAATGCATCCTCAACTATATTGTCTGCCACGCCCTTTTCCTTCAGTTCATTTCTTATGGCAAACTCGCCTTTGGGACGGCTAATCCTGCGGCTACGGATCCATGAGATTGCAAAATCCATATCGTCTGCCTCTCCGCATCTTTCAAGTTCTTTCAGCACTTTTTCCGAAATAAATAAAGAATATCCCTTCTTTTTCAGCCGGGCGGCAATTTCTTCTCTGGATCTCTTTCTGTAAGAGATAAGAAGCCTGCTATAATCCAGAGCTTTTGAAAATATCTGCCGCCTTTTAAGTTTTTCTACAATTTCAACGCTAACGCTAAGGCCTTCTTTAAGGTTATTTTCCTCAATTCCGGCAGTGTCCGTATAGCACAGAAATTTACCGTCAATATATATTCTAAAACGTTCTTTTTTTTTCTTACACGTTTTTAGTGCGGTTATTATCACTCAATACCTGCTTTCGCGAGGACCTCTTTAATAAGCTTCTTATGAGTTCCCTTCCAGTAAATTTTTCCGCATCCGGGGCACATAGAGAAAGAATCATTATTCTCGAAAATATATTCAGGGACCCTTTCCCTGATATTTTCTTTTTTCACGGGCTCTGTCATAAGGTTACAGCCGCTGCAGCGGCTGAATATTTTTTCAGGATTTATCTTCAACTTAAACTCTTCCATAACCTCCCTAAGCTGTTTCAGGTAGTCATCGCTTCTAACCCTGTATAGGCCAAGGGCTTTCCGGCTGCTCAAAGAAGTATCCCGTGTAATTATTATCCTCTTTTCCTTCAAAGAACGGTAAATTATACCATCTCTATCTTTGTCAGTGAAGTAAGCGGTATTGAAGCCCAATATTCTAAGCCACCTGGCAAGGCGGCCCAGCATAAAGTCAACAAGAAATTTTTTCTCCTGCTCCACTGGAAAACTGTATTATATCACTGCCGTCCCCTAAAATCAAATTTTAATTTTCCCCGTTTTTTTCGTCTCCGAAACCTTCTCTACCCTGCATTATTTTTTCAAAAGAAAGTCTCGCCCTGTTTTTGACCTGAGTATCGGAATCATCAAGGAGTTTTTCAAGTATCGCCGTTGTCGAAGAACCTCCTATTTCTCCCATAGCCCATGCAGCGGAGATCCTCATCCACTTGTCACTGCTTTCCGCCATTTCCTTGAGCACGGCAGCTGATTTCTCAGGGTCATACCTGTGATACGCAACGGCGGCATTAGCCCTGGTCCTATTGTCTTCGTCTGTCAAAAAAGGCCTGAGCATTTCGGGAGCCTTGGGACTCCCTGAGAATATATCAGCTATAACCTCAACGCTGTCGGCGCGGGCACGGACCCTGGGGTCAATTCCTGTTACGGCTTTCCTGCCTCCGGGCGAGTCAGGAAGAATAACTTTTGAAGTGCTGCCGCCTTCGGAGAGCTTCTCTATTATTTTTATTATTTTTTCCCAATTTTCCTCAAGATGCTCAGCCCTCTGATAAGCACGGCCGTATTCTTCAAGTTTCCTGGCAAGCTTTTCAGTATCCCTCCCGTATGATGATTTAAGCTCCTCCATATCCCTCCGTTCTTTCACTATATTTTTCAAAACTTTTAAAGTTTCAGTCTTGAATATGATATAAAAGAAAATGCTCAAAAGGATAAGTGCCGCAATTAAAATCAGAACAGGCCAGATGGGGAAAGAGGCAGGGGACTGCTGCTCTTGAAACAGTTTTTCCTCCAGCTCGCTTCGCGCTGCCATTATTCTCTCTATCTCCTGCTCAAGTTGCCTTCTTTCTCCCGATTCCCGGTTGAGACGTCCCTGGAGAGCCTGAAGGCGGCGGTTAAGCTCCTCAATTTGTTTCCTGTATTCTTCCACCACCGTATCATCGGGTACAACGGCAGAAACAGGTTCGGGTTCTTCGACAGGGGTTTCTTCAACTGTTTCATCTACAGCAGGCTCATATCCGGCAAGCATCCTTAGTTCTGCAAGATTAACTCTTATTGTTTCAGAATCGGAATAGCGGGATTCAGCAAGAACAAGATAATCGATAGCTTCTTCATAGTTTCCGGTCTCACGAGCATCCTCAACCATACGAATACTGGCCCGCTCAAGAAGGTCTCTTGCCCTTTGATGCCCGGTGTCTATACGGAGCGTTTCGGAAAGGTTCTCTATAGTTTCCTCTGTATTTCCTTCAAGGTAGTTCTGTATGGCGCGTCCCATATAAACATTTGCTTCTTCTCCGGCAAAAGAAAGAACAGCTGACATAATCAGAAAAGAAAATACCAAAGACGTTATTTTTGATTTTTTAATATACAAATCCATAATAATATCCTTTACATATTACAAACTTATTCCCATTACGTCCATTACTTCCTGAAGGCGATCAAATATACTTAGAGCCTCTTCATCGGACGGGGAAATTTCAAGCGCCTTAACCAGGTGGTCGCGAATATCTTCCAGTCTTTGCCTGCGGATAGCAATCCTGGCCATTGAAAGATGATAGTAAAGCCGGGCCTGCTGCTCCTGCGGTTTTATATTGCGGACTACTTCAAACATGACTGCAGCGCGTTCAAACTGTCCGCCGCTGTAGTGGCGCATAGCTGTCTCCATTAGGTCTGTTTCATCTTCTTTATCCAAAAAATTAATATATATCTGAGGATCTATCTCCTCGTAACGCAGCAATGCAAGAGCGTTAAGTTCTTCCATTGCCTTAACCCTCTCACCTTCCACAATCATATCCAGAGCGGTTTCTTTCCCCAGCTTAACACTTCTGTCAAGGTGTCTTTCATCGTAAGTTTTTGCTTCCTCAACGGCAGCACGGGCTCTTGATCCCCGCCCTCGGCGAGCATACTCCATAGCCTTTTCATAATGATACTCGGCCGCGCGCATATTTATTTCCTCTTCAAGTTCTTCGGCTTCCTCCCTTATCGCGGGATTGGAGGAGATGAAATGGGCGATCAACTCCGCAGAACGGGCCCAGTTACCTTCTTCCCGTAAAACTTCGACTCTTTCTTTTAGAGTCTCTATGTCTTCAATTTCTTCTTCCCCTTTTTCGGCCAACACCCTCTCTCTTATCTGCCTTTTAACTTCATTTGATTCAGAAGGATCCGGACGGGGATTTATCAGCAGCCCGCGCATAACCATTCCGGCTGCTTCACGATCAGTATATTCCTGCAGCAGACGGGAAAATTCTCTTTCAATTTCTCCCGTAAGTTCACCATGGTAGGAGGCAGCCCTGTCAAGTTCCGCAGCACCCTTTTCCGGCAGCCCTTCGGAAATAAGAGCATAGGCCCGCCTCAAATAAAGAGAGGCCAGGCTTTGCCTGATTATATCTCTCATCTGAAGCCCGAGTATATCCCGGGGATAGTCCTCAAGATAGGAATTAATAATATTAAGCGCCCTTTCGTTTCTACCCTGGTCATGGGCCCGGGCCGCATTAGACATTCTATTGACTGCAAATGCCGATGCCGATATAAGAAGCATAATCAATGGCACTATAAATAGTAATTTTTTCAGCGCTTTGTTTTTAATCTTTCTTAAATTTATCCAGAAGGTCTTCAAGGTATTCTTTTTCCCTTTTTTCAAGTTCTTTTCTTCTCTTTTCAAACTCCTTTTGCAGTTTTTCTCTTTGAAGGTTCATCTGTTCTTCTTTTTTACTTATTTCTTCTTCCCATATTTTCTTTTGCCTGTATATCGCCCGTTCCGTTTCATCCTTGATTATCTCTTTTGCCGATTCAACAGCCTTTTTAATTTCTTCATCTTTTTCTATTTCAAAATCTCTCTTTAATCTTTCCGTTTCCTCTCTGTGCTGCTTTTTAAGACGCTCTATTTCGTCCTCGTATTTTTTCTTTAGCCGTTCAAACTTTTCATCGCTGTCTTTTCTGAAAAGATTAAGATTCCCTTCAAGTTTTGCAGCTTTCTCTTTAAGTTCATCCCGCTCATTTCTTATGGTATTGTATTCCATGTCCCACTTCCTGACTTTTTCTCCGAGGGCGCTTTCAACTTCTTTAAGAGTATTTTCTTTTGAGGAAAGATCAATCTTATGTTTATTTTCTATCTCCTGAATTTTATGTTTAAGAGAGCGGTTTTCTTTGAGAAGACTTCTTTTTTCTTCTATAAAATTTTTCTTTTCTTCTTTCCATTCCTGCTCCATTTCACGTAAATTCTTCAATAATTCTACTTTTGAATCTTTTTTCATAATTTTAATTCTCCCCCAATATCATTTCTTCAAATTTATCTTCCGATAAAATCGTGATTCCCATTTTTTGGGCTTTTTTAAATTTTGAACCGGGATCCCTGCCGGCAACAATATAATCCGTACGGGTGCTAACTGTAGAAGAATTTTTTCCACCCTTTTTTTCAACGGCGGATTGTGCATCTTTTCTGCTGTAATTTTCAAGAGAACCGGTAAAAACAAAAATTTTCCCTTCAAGTCTCCCTCCGGTTACAGAATAAGCAGGTTTCACTCCTTTTTCAAGTAGTTCTCTTACTATTCGCCTGTTCTGATCCCCGGAAAAAAAATTTACAATATTTTCAGCAACAATAGGGCCTATTTCATTAATAAACTCAAGAGCCTCCTTTTTTGCCGAAGAAAGAACATTGATGTCTCTGAATTCATCAGCCAGTATGGAAGCGATGTGCCGTCCAACCTGTCTGATTCCAAGGGCCCATATAAAATTATCCAGACGGCAAACCTTGCTTTTATTTATTTCTGAAAGCAGGTTTGAAGCTTTTTTTTCGGCAAAGAGTTCGAGTTTCAGAAGAGACTCCTTATCAAGCGAATATATATCGGGCAGTTTTTTAACCATTCCGCTGTCTACAAGCTGCCCGGCAACTTTTTCACCGAAACCTTCTATATCCATTGCTCCGGGTGAGGCATAGTGTACCAGGTGCTGTTTCAGCTGTGCCGGGCAGGATATATTAACGCATCTCCGATATACCCCTTCGGGATCCTGTTTAATCTCTCCCCTGCAGGAGGGGCACTCCTTTGGTGGATTAATTTCTTTCGCCGGGTAAGATTTTTCAACTACTCCCAGTATCTTAGGGATAACATCACCACCCCTTTCAATCTCGACCCGGTCGCCAACACCTGCATTTATTTTGTCCGCAAAATCAAAATTATGAAGCGTAGCCCTGGAAATTGTTACTCCACCAACCTCAACCGGTTCCAGTTCGGCTACCGGTGTTATTGTGCCTGTACGTCCGACACTGAAGACAACTTTTCTTATTTCTGTAATCTCTCTTTTGGCTTTATATTTATACGCTATCGCCCACCTGGGACTGCGGGAAGTTGCTCCCAGATTATGCTGTTCTTCAAACGAATTAACTTTTATAACCGCACCGTCCGTTTCGTAATCCCTTTTTTCCCTGGATGACTGCAGTTTTTCAAAAGCATAAAAAACCTCTTCTATATTGCGGCATTTGAGATGGTTTTCGTCAACAGGAAGGTCCCATCTCTTCAATGTTTCAAGCAGTTCCTTCTGAGTAGAAGGCTTACCTTTTCCCTCCCATGCTCCCGAAGCATAGAAAAAAGCGTTCATACGGCGGCGGGCGACCCTTGAAGGGTCCAGCAGCTTAAGGGTTCCCGCACATGTGTTTCTGGGGTTTGCAAATGTCTTTTTGCCCTCCTTCTTTCGGATACTGTTTATCCTTCTGAACTCCTTCCTGGTAATAAAAATTTCACCTCTTATTTCAACAATATCCGGGGGATCTTGGGAATTAAGCTTTAGAGGTATAACTTTCTGTGTTTTTATGTTTTCGGTGATATCGTCTCCGGAACGGCCGTCACCGCGGCTGGAGGCAAGCGTAAGAAAACCTTTCTCGTAAGTCAGTGAAACTCCCACTCCGTCAATTTTTTCTTCAACAATGTATCCGTCCTTAAGGGAAATTTTTTTATCTATGCTTTCATTCCAGCGCTCAACATCCTTCCGTGAAAATGCATTCTCAAGGGACAACATCGGTTGCCGGTGATTTACCGTACGGAAAGTATCAAGGGGCCTGTCACCGATTCTTTTTGTGGGGGAGGAAGGAGAATCGTATTCGGGATGTTTTTCTTCAAGTTCTTTAAGGCGGCGGTATAAGCTGTCATATTCGGCATCGCTTATAATCGGACTGGCCTTCACATAATAAAGATAGTCATGTTTCCTTATTTCTTCTCTGAGATTTTCTATTTTTTTACGCTTGCTTTCACTCATTCACTTTATCAGGTCTTATTTTTTCCTTATTCAGAGAAGCAGCGTCCAGAATACCGTTTACAAACCTATGGGAACTCCCGGTAGAGTACTTTTTTGCCAGTTCAACCGCTTCATTTATAGAAACAACCTTGGGGATGCCTGACTCAAAATATATTTCATAAAGCGCCATCCTCATTATTGATTTATCAACTGCGGCTATACGCTCGGGCGACCAGTTTTTGGCATGTTTCTCAATAACTGAATCAATTAACTCGATGTTTTCTACAGTCCCGCTTACAAGTTTTTCGGCAAACTCATTTTCCGTGACGCCACTTTCACCACCGGCTATTTCCCAGGCTTTAGGGAGCCCGGTTTTCCCAACTTCCAGAGTATAAAGAACTCTAAGAGCCAGTTCTCTCGCTTTACGCCTTATCCCCATTTATTTTATTCTAAGGTACATATCCGACATTTCCAGCGCCGTCCGGGCCGCTTCTTCTCCTTTGTTTCCTCCTTTTCCGCCGGAACGCTCGAGTGCCTGATCCAGGGTGTCAGCGGTGATTACCCCGAAACTAACCGGCACTTCTTTGGTTATTCCCTGCTGGGCTATCGTCCTTGCTGATTGCGCCGAAACGAATTCGAAATGAGGAGTTTCTCCCCTTATGACGGCACCCAGGCAAATTATCATATCAAAACTGCTGTCGGGTATTTTTTCAACGATTGCAGAAATTTCCCAGCTTCCGGGAACTTCAAATACGGTTACGTTTTCTTCTGAAAGGCCGTTTCTTTCAAGTTCCGAAAGAGCTCCTTCAAGAAGGCGTGACGAAACCTGCTCGTTGCGCCTTGACATTACTATTGCCGCTCTTTTTCCTGATCCGCTTATTTTTCCTTTTACAACATTCATATTATTTCTCCTTCTCTACCTCCTGCTGTACCCTATTTTTTCAATCTAAATAATGCCCCAATTTTTCTTTTTTTGTCTTTAAATACTTTTCGTTTTCAGGCTTTGGCACAGTCTCAAGAGGTATTCGCGTAGAAATATTAAGACCGTATCCGCTTAAGCCCACTATCTTCCTTGGGTTATTGGTCAAAAGGCGAATACTGGAAAGCCCAAGGGCAGAAAGTATCTGCGCTCCCACTCCGTAATCCCGCAGGTCAGCCTTGAAACCCAACGCATTATTGGCCTGAACAGTATCCATCCCGCCGTCCTGAAGACAATAAGCCTTTATTTTATTAACCAGCCCCACCCCTCTGCCTTCCTGCCTCATATAAAGAAATACCCCGCACTGCTCCCGGGCTATCGTACGCAGGGCCTGGTCCATCTGCTGGCCGCAATCACATCTGAGTGACCCCAGAACATCTCCAGTAAGGCACTGAGAATGAACCCGCACAAGAACATCTTTCTTTCCTTTTACATTACCCTTTTCAAGGGCAAGATGGGACCGATCCTTTTCTATAACTGAATTATAAAGCATCAATTTGAATTTGCCGTACTTCGTTGGAAGTTCCGCTTCGCAAATCTTTGATACGAAATGCTCGTTTTTATATCGGTATTTTATAAGGTCTGCTATCGTTATAAGCTTCAACTTATGCTTTTTAACATATTCTTTAAGCTGGGGCAGCCGGGCCATAGTCCCGTCATCGTTCATTATCTCGCATATAACTCCGGCTTCTTCAAGCCCGGCAAGACGCGCAAGGTCCACAGACGCTTCTGTATGGCCGGCGCGGGTAAGAACTCCTCCTCTCCGGTATTTTATAGGGAACACATGGCCTGGAGTTGTTATATCGCTCTTTTCGCTTTTACTGTCTGCAAGAATGCGGATGGTTCTTGACCTGTCTGCAGCTGATATACCTGTTGTAACACCTGTACTGGCGTCGCATGATACGGTAAAATAAGCTTCTTTTGAGTCGGTTCTTCTTTCCATAGGATTCAGTCCCAGTTTATTAAGCCTGCTCTCTACAAGCGATACACATATAAGCCCTCTGCCGTATTTTGCCATGAAATTTACTGCTTCCGGATTTACTTTGGAAGCAGCCATAACAAGATCTCCTTCATTCTCTCGCGACTCATCGTCAACAACAACAACCATTTTCCCTTCTTTTATATCTCTAATTCCATCTTCTATTCTATTCATTTTTATTTTCTCCGCGCCGCAGCGATGATCATATCAGCTTCCAAGTTTACAGGATCCGAACTTTTCAGATCTCCAATATTAGTCCTTTTTAATGTCTGAGGAATTACCGCAACGGAAAAACGGCCTCCTTTTATTTCATTTACCGTAAGAGATACGCCATTAACAGCGACTGAACCTTTTTCTATTATCTTATCTGTAAATTCGCGGCCGCTTTCTATAGTAATATATACAGTATTACCGCTTTGCCTCTTTGACACGATTTTACCTACATTCATAACGTGGCCGTACACAAGATGTCCGTGGATACGGCCTGATAATGAAAGAGACCTCTCGATATTTACTTTTTTTCCGGCTCTTTTGTTTTTCAGTGCCGTACTGCTTAGGGTTTCTCCCCCGACATCCATGGTCAGTTTGTCTTCGCTAATCTCAGAAACCGTAAGACATACACCGTCTACCATAAGACTGTCACCCTCAGATATCCCGGTTAATCCGGTTTTTAGCGTAATTTTTCCGGGTTTTAAGGTTATAATCTGTGATGTTTCTTCCGTTATTCCTGTAAACATTCAGTTTGGCCTTCCTGTTACAACTATGTTATTGCCAAGCCAGAAAGTTTCGATATTTTTCAGGCTCAGCGCATCTTCCAGCGTTTTAAATCCATCCCCTGCGCAGGCAGAAGGAGCATTCCTTCCCCCTATAATCATATTTCCATATATAAATATTATTTTATCAACTATTCCCTCTTTAATAAAGTGCCAAGATGTTTCTCCTCCTCCTTCTATCAATAGAGACGTTATCCGGCGGCTGTAAAGTTCTTTTAATATTTTTTTTATATTCATATATCCTTTTTTTGAAGGCAGTTCTTTTATTTCAGCCCCTTTTTCTGTAAATTTGTTCTTTTTTTCGACCGGAACTCCTGACGAGGTAAAAATAAGAGTCCCTTCCGAAACTATTTTAAGGCTATGAGAAATACTGAGATTGCCGTCCAGTACAATCCTGAGGGGATTCTTTGCCGGCGGAGCCTTAAGGCGGTAGTTAAGACGGGGATTATCATGAATTGCAGTACCTGAGCCTATCAGTAAGGCATCAGAGTTTCCTCTGACTCTCATTGTCCACTTTCTGGCAGAGGGTGATGAAATCCATCTGCTTTCTCCTGAGACAGTCGCAATTTTTCCGTCAAGAGAGATAGCGCATTTAAGAGTTACAAAAGGGCGTTTTCTTCGGTGAAAGCAGGTGAAGTTTTCAATAATTTCTTCAGATTCACTGCGCATGATACCAGTCAAAACTTCAATGCCTTTACCTTTAAGATAGTTGACGCCGCTTTTTTTAAGCGTGGGGTCCAATGCCCCTATTACAACCTTATTTACCCCGGCTTTCACGAGAAGCGGAGCGCACGGAGGGGTACGGCCATGACGGGAGCAAGGCTCAAGCGTAACGTAAACTGTTGCTGAACGGGCCAGCTTGCCGGCCTGCCGGAGCGCTTCAGCTTCGGCATGTCTTCCTCCGCATACCCTGTGGTAGCCGGACCCTACTATTTTTCCGTCCCTGACAATCACGCATCCCACCCGGGGATTAGGAGAAACCATATTTGTCCCCCTGCCTGCAAGTTTCAATGCCTTTGCCATAAAATATGTGTCTGTTTTATTCATAAAAAAACCCGGAGAAAATCTCCGGGTATACAGATACATATATATGTATCCAATCTTCTTCCATCCGGACTTTCACCGTCGGTACCTGAATAGACAGGTTCTGCCCATTTAAGAGCTCGCGGACTTACGGCTCAATGGCCGAACACCGCCGGTCGGGACTTACACCCTTTCCCGAAGATTTATTTAATTCTAACAGTATCTCCCTGTATTGTCAAATTGCGCTTATCTGCCCGGTTGAATAGTCTTACCCTGTCTGGCATCATTTAAATACTCACGGGCCCGGATATTATCAGGTTCCAGCTTAAGTACTCTTTCGAA
Organism: Elusimicrobiota bacterium; assembly: GCA_003557485.1. Classification (GTDB taxonomy): domain Bacteria; phylum CG03; class SLGR01; order SLGR01; family PWQF01; genus PWMP01. Next base: position 22,426 of record PWOI01000079.1, read on the forward strand.
ATACTCAGATGCAGCTTTAAAATTTCCGGCGCGGTACGCATCAAGACCCTGCATATAAAAATACTCAAGATAAGACTGTTTTTCACTATCCGAAAAGATATATTCTTTTCCCGGGTCCGGAACGCTGACCCCAGGACGCCATGAAATTGAAATTCTGTGCGAAGAGTTAAGATCTCCCCAAGGCCTCCAGGCATAATCAAACATAAGCATTGAAAAGTTTATCCCGCCACCTATGGAAAATCCTGCAAGAACTCCGTGGTCATCTGCGATTGCACTGTTGTATCCAAGCCGCAATGCCGTTTTAAAACGGCCGGAGTAATGAACATATTCGCTTCCCGCATGGAACGAAGGAATGTTGTCGTAAGGAAAACAGATACTACCGGAAAGGAGCAGCCCTTCAAGAGGTGTATACCAGGCCAAAGAAGTTGTTACTGCAAGCGGCAGAGGATCGGATTTACTGCGGAATTTAACCGGAAGTCCCGCATTCCTTATTGATATTGAAGACGTAATATCACCGTCATGTCTGAGATATCCGGCATCTACAGCACCCGACACTGCAGTATCTGAATCAATCTCCTGGTAGATTCCCTTTAATCCCGCTCCTAAATATCCGTTTGAGCCTGCTCTTCCTGAAACATATAATCCTGATGATAAGGAATAAGGACTGTAGCTGTCTCCTGCAGGCAGGCCGGTCGCGGTATACTTGTCTATATCATCCATTCCGAGAAATCCGCCGTAAACTCCAACGTAAACATTTCTGAAAGGTATCGCCGCAGCTGCCTGGCTGAAGTGGACATTTTCAAAAAGCCTTGCATGGGAGGCAGAAAAGACCGGACCGCCCTGAACAGAAACTCCGGCCGGATTTGAGAATACCGCATCTGCGCCGGCAGCTGATGACCCGGAGGAACCGCCCATAGCTATATCTCTTGCAGTACCCTCGAGTTTAAAAACAACTCCTCCTGCGGTTCCTTTTAAATCTCTTGAGAAAAACTGCGCGTAACCTTTTCCGCCCACTAAAAAAGAGACTAGAGTTGCCGTAAGCAGTATTTTTATTTTCACTTAGGAAGTCTTATTTTAAGTTTTCGTCTACTAATTGCGCTGTCCTTTTTCCAGACATAAGCATTCCCCCAAAAACAGGACCCATCCTTGGTGCGCCGTAAGCGGCATTTGCCGCCATACCGCACACATAAAGTCCGGGGTAAATCTGGCGTGTATTGTTTACTACTACTTTTTCCGCCTCTTCAGCCCACATGGACTTTTCACCCATTATCTTACCGGTAGGAGTGTCAAGTTTCCCTACTTTTTCCTGGGTTATGCGGCAAATCTCAAGAGGATGCCCGGTTGCATCAACAAGAGCTTTAGACTGCACTGATACGGGATCTACGTGCAGTCCGGAAGACTCCACTGAAGTCCAGTTTATAACCGCACCTGTAACTTTTTGATCCCTTATCATTACATCCTCTATTGATATAAGATTAAAAATTCTACAACCGCGGTCACAGGCTCCGGCGACAAGTTTAGATACCGCTTCTATTGAAGAAGCATTAAGATTATCACCATCCTCCTCATATTTTATACCGAACTCGTCAAGTAGTCCGGAAGCTTCTCTTTGAACAACTATTCTGGGAAACATCATACCGCCTCCCCACATACCTCCTCCCAGAGAAAGTTTC
>PWOI01000135.1 GCA_003557485.1 Elusimicrobiota bacterium
CGTAAGACCTTCAAGTGATACGTAAAGCGAATAATTGGGGCGGTTTCCGGCAAGAACCTCACCCCTCCGGTCCAGTATCTCACCACGGGGCGCCCTTATGTAGGAGTAGTGTATCCTGTTTCTGTCGGCGCGGTTCAGATAATAACTACCCTGTACAAGCTGAAGCTGAACAAGACGAAGAAAAGTAATTAATGCAACTATACTGAGAACAATAACAGGCCACGACAGCATTTGAGTGCCGGAATTTCTCCAGAAATAATACTTTTTACCTGGCATAGATAAAAATAATTATTTTATAAACAACGGGTGAAACCAATGCATTTAAAGCCGAATATAATATTATCGAACCGATACTTAAAGTATAAGGTTCACCGAATATTATTCTAAGCAGAACAGATGAAAAGCTGTATATTACAATAAGAATAAAGGTCATAAAAAACTGAAAAACGACATTGCCTTCAGAAAATTTTCCTTTCATTCCTCCAGCTGTAAAGCCCAGCAAAGTTCTCAGAATGACTCTTTCACCCAGAAGTCCGGCAGTCAACAGATCCTCGAGCAAACCTGAAAAAAAACCGAACGACTGTCCCTGTCCTTTTCCTCTTACAAGAGCAATATTAATTGTCATCAGAGTAAGGAGATTAATTCCAGCAGCACCGGACCCAAGGTGCCTGTGTAGAAGGATATGAATAATGAAACCTGTTACTATAAGGACGGACATTATTGAGAATGCTCCTTCACAAGACTTCCGATCTTAATTACATGCACATATCTTGCGTTTTGCGGATATATAAAAGGCCTTACAGAAACAGTTTTACCCATAGAAAACTCACGGGTTTTTATCTCCATTGCCGTACCCACGGCAAGGCCGCCGGGAAAAATACCTCCTGTACCGCAGGTATATATTTCACATCCGGTCCTTATATCAGAACCGGGAGGAACATAATCAAACTGTATGTCCCAACCTCCGTTTCCCGCAATAACTCCACGCACATTACCCCCGGTTATTCCACCGGCCCTGAACTCTGTAGAAGTCAACAGTAGCACTTTTGATGAATTTTCAAATGTTTCATTTACACGGCCTATAAGCACTCTACGCCGACCCATTATTTTTACTACTGCATCATTTTTTTTTATACCGTCTGCCCGGCCGCGGTTTATCACAAATTCATCAAAATAATTTTCAGGAGTATGTACGGAAACACGGGCAGCTACTGCTTCTGCAGGGATAAAATCTTCAAAATCAAAAATTTTTCTGAAAGCGTTATATTCATCAAGTACAGCCTTAACATCCCGAAATTCTCTCGTAAGGCGTTCTTTTTCTTTTTTTAGCAGAGAGTGAGCTTTGTAAAGATCACTTAGAGTGCGGCCTCTTTCCCCGAAAACTCTAATGCTGTCAAATGGATATTTAATAATCTCAGAGACAGGAAAAAGTATATTTACCGCAACACGGCGGATATTACTGACTGGCCTGACTGTATTGGAAAGTAAAAAAAGTCCGCTAAGGACTATAAGTACCCAGAAAGTGTTTTTTTCTCTGCTGTTTTTCAAAACTAATAAATCTTATAATAAAGAAAGAAGTCCGTTTGAAGGACCGGAAGGAAGCTGTACTAAAGTGATCTTAGGTTTTTATTCTCTATGTTCTCTGGTGCCGAGTGAATACAACTGATTTTTTCTGAGGTTCTGCATCTGTTCAAGATATTTTCCTGCCCCCATAACAACACAGTTCATTGGCTCGTCAACTACATGAACGGGGAGTTTTGTCTCCTCGCTTAAAAGTTTATCTATTCCACCTAAAAGCGCACCGCCTCCAATAAGGACTATACCTCTGTCCACTATATCGGCCGACAGTTCAGGCGGAGTCTGGTTTAGAGTCTCCTTAATCACTTTAAGCATCTCTTTCATCGGTTCATTCAGGGATTCCCTTATATCGTCAGTTGAAATTAAAATCGTCTTGGGAAGGCCAGTTACCAGATCTCTCCCCTTTATTTCCATTTCTCTTACCTGTGAACCGGGATATACAGATCCTATTTTAATTTTAGCTTCTTCCGCTGTTCTTTCACCTATAATAAGGTTCTCCTTCTCCTTAAAATACTCCATTATTGCTTTATCAAAATCATCACCGGCAACGCGGACAGCGTTGCTAAGCACCATGCCGCCAAGAGAAATAACCGCGACTTCCGTAGTGCCTCCTCCTATATCAACTACCATGTTTCCTGCAGGCTCATGAACAGGAAGCTCGGCTCCTATAGCAGCAGCCATAGGCTCTTCAATTACATATACCTCACGGGCGCCGGCGCGCTCTGCAGATTCCCTCACAGCTCTCCTTTCAACTTCAGTGCAGGCGGAGGGTACGCTTATAACTATCCTGGGATGAAGTAGACTCTTTCGGGCATGCACCTTTCTTATGAAATATCTTATCATCCTTTCTGTGGTATCAAAATCTGCTATAACCCCGTTGCGCAAAGGACGGACTGCGGTTATGTTTGCAGGGGTTCTTCCAAGCATACGCTTGGCATCGATTCCCACTGCCATTATCTCACCGGTATCGCGGTTGGTTGCTACTACGGAAGGTTCCCTTAAAACTATTCCTCTTCCTTTTACATATACAAGGACATTGGCCGTACCAAGGTCAATACCCATATCATTTGAAAACAGTCCGTATAAAAAGTTAAACATTTATTATTTCAAGGATACACTGCTGCCGGCCGTCACCCTTTCTGGTTTCAGTGCGCAGAAGCCGTGTATAACCTCCCCGCCTTTCGGAGTTAGCCGGCCCAAGCTCGGAAAAAAGAATCCTTACTCCTTCTTTGGGTAAATATTTTGCGGCATATCTTCTTCCGGTTACAGTATCCTTTTTAGCACGGCTTATCAAACGCTCAACTCTGCTTTTCACTTTCTTGGCCCTCGGCACAGAAGTATTTATGCGCTTATTGAGTATAAGCTGATAGGTCAGATTCCTGATATTATGTTTCTGCTTTGTATTCACTATTTTTCTTCCTCTGTAACTTTGAGCTGCAACTGTGTTTCCCTTTCGCTGTTGAACTTATCAAGCTTTTCATCCAGTTCCTGCAGGTATTTATCTCCCAACCCAGGTGTTTCACCAATTTCATCCCTGGACATAGCTACTAAATCTCCTATTGTTTTTATCTGGGCTTCGCCGGAAAGAAGGTTTTCCAGCCTGGTACTGAAGTTCAATTCCTGTAGTGGCAGATCAAGCATTTTTTCTTTTTCAGCTTCAAGCGCAGCGTCAGTATCACCCAGTTCAACCTTTATTTCCGGCACATCAAAAGCTTCTGTTGTCTGCTGAAGTATTTGAGAAGCATAGGCTACAGCAATCGGTGGAGTTACGCTGCCGTCACTCCATACTTCAAGTATAAGGCGATCATAATCCATAGCCTGTCCGACGCGGGCTATATCAACATCATAGTTTACCTTTTTTATAGGAGAAAAGGATGCGTCAAGGGGAATCTCACCTATCTGTGACTCTTCGCGCTGCTTCTCTGTTACAGGGCGGTATCCCCGTCCTTGCTCAACAGTAGCCTCAATATATAATTTCGCATTATCGCTAAGCGTCGCTATATGATTCTCAGGGTTCATAAGTTTCATTGATTCCGTCAGCTTAAAATCAGAACCCTTAATTTCTCCGGCGCCGGACGTTTCAAGTGTTATACGCTGAGGTTCATCGGTAAAGATCTTAAATCTTAACTGTTTAAGATTAAAAATTATTTCCATAACGTCCTCTTTAACGCCGGAAAGCGAAGCATACTCGTGAGGAGCGCCTTCAATTTTAACGGAAGTAATAACCGATCCCACCAAGGAAGAAAGAAGAATTCTTCTTAAAGAATTTCCTATTGTATGGGCATATCCTTTTTCGAACGGCTCCCCTGAAAGCTTGCCGTAACTGTCATTTAAATCCATCCATTTTATCTTCGTGGGAAGTTGAAAATCCCTGAGTTTCATCTAAGTCCTCCTCCTTTTAGTGTTACCTTTTTTTTAACACCCGGTAAATTACTTACTATATAGCTCAACTATAAGGTTTTCGCTTACTTCACCTCCGCAGAGAGTGATTTCATCTCTCGTCGGCATCCTTAAAATCTCACCCTTTCTGGCTGCCGTATCAGATTTAAACCATTCGGGCTGCGGCATTTTCTCAGATTCCTCTATAGAATCTTTAACCGGTTCAATATCCGAACTTTTCCCTCTTATAGAAATCAAGTCGCCCTGCTTTACTACATAGGAAGAAATATTACAAATTTTTGAATTAACCAGAACATGACCGTGGTTTATAATCTGTCTTGCCTGCTTTATTGAAAGACTAAAGCCCATAAGGCGCAGTACGTTGTCCAAACGTGTTTCCAGTAAAATAAGGAGATTTGCTCCCGTAGGACCCGGCTGTTTTTCTGCAATCCCAAAAAACTTTCTGAATTGCTTCTCTGTCATCTGGACGGTCCTTTTAACTTTCTGTTTTTCCCTCAGCTGCAATCCATATCCTGATTTTCTGTATCTTCCGGAACTGCCATGCTGCCCGGGCGGATATTCCCTTTTCTCAATAGAACATTTTGCAGTAGCGCACCTTTTTCCTTTAAGAAAAAGTTTTTCCCCTTCCCTTCGGCATAATTTGCAAACCGGGCCTCTGTAAACTGCACACATAATCTTATACCCTCCTGGGACGCGGTGAACGGCAGCCGTTGTGCGGCACCGGCGTTATATCCTGCAATGAATTAATTTTAAGGCCGGCTGCTTCCAGGTTTCTAACGGCTGTTTCTCTTGAAGAACCGGGGCCTTTTATCTTAACATCCACTTCCCTCAGACCATTTTCTTTTATTGCCCTGCCCACTGCCTGTTCAGCAGCAAGCCCTCCGGCGTAAGCTGTCCCCTTTTTGGACCCTTTCATTCCGGAAGTGCCGGCAGAAGCCCAAGTCAGAACGTTACCTTCCATATCGGTTACCGACACAACAGTGTTGTTAAAGGTACTTTTAATATAAACTATACCCTTACTTACATTTCGTTTTTTCTTTTTTTTCTTTTTCTTTATCTGTGCTTTTTTTGCCATTGTTATACTGTCCGTTTCTTCTTAACAGGTCTGCCGCGTCCTTTTCTCGTTTTAGCGTTGGTCCGGGACCTCTGTCCTCTTACCGGAAGACCTCTCCGGTGGCGCAACCCTCTGTAAGAACCTATAGATTTAAGGCGGCGTATATCATCCCTGATTTTTCTCTGCAGCTCGCCTTCTATCTTATATTCCTGTACAGCGCGCTGCAGCGAGTTTACCTCTTCCTCTGTAAGTTCTTTAGTTCTTTTTTCAGGATCGACCTTTGATTTCTCCAGAACTTCTGAAGCACGTACCGGCCCAATACCGTATATATAGGTCAATGCTACTTTTATTTTCTTTTCTTTATCTAAATTTATTCCGGCAATTCTTGCCATTTCTTATCCTCCTTGGGTCCTATCCCTGGCGCTGTTTGTGCCTGGGATCAGAGCATATAACTCTTACCACCCCTTTTCTTCTTATAACCTTGCAATTCGGGCACATTGGTTTTACTGAAGCTCGAACTTTCATTTTCATCCTCCCTAAATCTTTTTATCCAGGCGATAAGTTATCCGTCCGCGGGTAGGATCATTTTTTGATATTTCTATCCTTACCCTGTCGCCTGGCAATATTCTTATATAATTTACTCTCATTTTACCTGATATATGAGCCAAAATTTCGCTGCCTATATCAAGCTTTACCTTAAACATAGTATTAGGCAATGATTCAAGAATCACACCTTCTACTTCCAGTTTGTCATCGTTTTTCTTATTCATAAAACTTTCCCAGTAAATCAGTAATTTTCTCAGGACCGGATTCTGTAACAGCAACTGTATTTTCAAAATGACAGGACAGTGTCCCGTCCAGAGTTCTTACAGTCCACGAATCATTGTCTGTTTTTATATCGTGGGAACCTTCGTTAAGCATAGGTTCCAGGGCAAATACCATTCCCGGCTTTAAAAGCGGCCCCGAACCTTTCCTGCCATAATTGGGTACCTGCGGGTGTTCGTGGAGTTTTTTTCCAATGCCATGTCCCACAAGGTCACGAACCACACTGTATCCCGATTCTTCGGCTACTTCCTGTATACTGCTGGAAACATCAGAAAGCCTGTTACCAGCATGCATCCGTGAAATACCTGCTTCCAGCGCGCGGCGAGTTGTATCAATAAGGTTTTTTGCCTTTGAATTTATACGCCCTATTCCAACAGTGAAGGCCATATCAGAATGAAAACCTTCCAGTACTCCTCCAAGATCCACACTGACTATGTCCCCATTTTTTATTTTCTTTTTTTTTGAAGGTAGCCCGTGCACTATCTCATCATTGATTGAAACGCAAATTCTTCCTTTAAAAGGAGGTATACCGTAATTAAGAAAAGCCGGCTTCAGTCCGCAATCCTTAAAAATATCAGCCGCTATCATATCCAGTTCATATGTAGTCATGCCGTTCACAATGCTCTCTTTGAGCAGGGCAGCTATACCGGAAAGCTTACGGCCGCAGCGCCTCATGACTTCCATTTCACGGAAACTTTTTATGTCAATCAAATTAATTCAAAGAGCCAGAGCGGAAACAATGTTCTCAAATATATCTCCTATAGAACCTTCAGCCTCTATTTCCTTGAGAACACCCTTGTTTCTATAATAATCAATAAGGGGTTTTGTCTGTTTAATGTAATTCTTTATCCGCTCTTTAACGGTATCTTCTTTATCATCCGCTCTCTGTACAATTTTTCCGCCGCAAGCGGGGCATTTTTCCCCGATATCGCCGTCAAGGTATACGTTAAACTGTTTTTTACAGGCGGCACACTGCCGGCGTCCGTGAAGCCTTTTAACTGCTTCCTGTTCGGATATAACAAGATAAAAGACTATATCAATATTTTCAAATTTTGCAAATTCCTCGGCCTGCTTAACTGTTCTTGGGAACCCGTCCAGAATGAAACCATTTTGAGCATCATCCTTGCC
>PWOI01000040.1 GCA_003557485.1 Elusimicrobiota bacterium
CTGTTTGGCTCTGCCTCTTGCGGCAAGGAGAGCGGCTTCGTTAATTATATTGGCTATATCGCTGCCGGTAAAACCCGGCGTCCGGCGGGCCAGTACTTCAAAATCTATATTTTTTGATATTTTTACTGCTTTTGAATGGAGCTCAAATATTTCCTGCCTTTCTTTCCTGTTGGGGCGGGGAACGGCGATATGGCGATCAAACCTGCCTTTGCGCAGCAAGGCCGGGTCAAGAACATCGGGCCGGTTTGTGGCGCCTATCAGGATTACTCCCTCGCGCGGGTCAAAACCGTCAAGCTCTTTCAATATCTGGTTCAGCGTCTGCTCGCGCTCATCGTGGCCGCCGCCAAGTCCCGAGAACCTGCTGCGGCCGACGGCATCCAGTTCGTCTATGAATATTATACAGGGCGCGTTTCTTCTTCCTTTATCAAAGAGGTCTCTTATCCTTGAGGCTCCCACTCCCACAAACATTTCCACGAATTCGCTTCCGGATGTTGAAAAGAACGGGACACCGGCTTCTCCGGCAACGGCTTTGGTAAGCAGCGTCTTACCGGTACCGGGGGGGCCGTAAAGAAGGACTCCTTTTGGTATTTTTGCACCTAGTGCGGTGAATTTCTCGGGCCTTTTAAGGTATTCAACTATCTCTTCAAGTTCTTCCTTTGTTTCGTCAAGCCCAGCGACGTCTTTGAAGGTTATTTCTCCCTTTTTTGTTTTTACGTGCATCCTGGCGCGGGAGCGTCCGAACTTCATTGCGTCGCGCCCTCCGCGTCTCATAGAATTTAATATAAAAAGCCAGAGCAGTATAAAAAGAAGTATGGGCCCAAAACTGAAAGCAAGGGTATGCAGCCAGGTTGCAGCTACGGTCCCCGAAAACTCTACTCCCTGATCTCTTAAGTCTTTTACGAGGTCGGGGTCTTCAACCCGTACTGTTTTAAATTTAACCACTTCACCTTGCTGGTCGGTATATTTGCCTTCTATTTTATCCTCGGAAATTTCAACGCTGTCTATGCGCCCTTCCTGAAGATGGGTCCTGAAAACGCTGTAGGATATTTCCTCCATATCTTCCCTGCCGGCAATCATTCCCGAGATAAGAACCGCCGCCAGGATCAGGAATATCCAGAAAGAAAGGCTTTTCATCAATTTAGTCTTATTTTGTTTTTTTTCATCCATTTTTTTTGTATATCCTCTTCTTAAGAGTTCCTATATAATCAAGATTTCTGTATTTTTCATTATAATCAAGCCCGTACCCTACCACAAAATCATCGGGTATCTCGAAGCCGCAGTAATCAAGGTCTATACTTACGCGCCGCCTGTCCGGCTTTGAAAGAAGTGAGCATATCTTAAACGAGGCCGGATGACGGGTAAGAAGATTTTCTCTCAGGTATTCCATCGTGAGGCCGGTATCTACTATATCTTCTATAAGTAGGACATGCCGGTTTTCTATTGACTCCCGCAGATCCATAACAAGTTTAACCACACCGGAAGACTCGGTATTTTCACCGTACGAAGAAACCTCAATGAAATCAATACTGCAGTTTATGTCTATGGCTTTCAATAGGTCCGACAGCAGTATCACACTTCCTTTTAAAATAGCTATTAATACAGGATTTTTTCCCTTGTAGTCACAGCTGATTTTCTCTCCGAGCTCTTTTATTTTCTTATTTATCGTTTCAGAATCAATCAGGACTTTTTCTATATCTTGATGTATATTATCTGTCTTTTTATTCATAAACAACTTTTAGAATAAGGGCTTTTTCCGTGTTTTTTTCTACCGGCCAGTGTGAAGAACGCCTCACCGGAGCCAGCCAGATTATATTATCTTCATATTCAAAAACACAGACCCTGTTTCTTTCTTCAAGGGAGATCTTATCGTCAATAAGAATATCTTTTACTTTCCTTGTTCCTCCACCGCCCATCAGTTTAATCCTGTCCCCGGGACGCCGTGAACGTATTTTAATTCCGGCGGCATCCATATCCCGGGCATCGAAAACTGCGGTTGAAGAATCCTCCGGTATATCCGGAGCTCCGTCCACAATTTCAGATGTAACCCTGGCTGCGGCCTCCGGAACGGAAAGCCCCTTATCACCTCCCAAAATATAACAGAAAGGCACGGCGGGGGAAGTCGGCTTTTCGAATATAAGTTTGCCGTAGTCTTTACGCAGCTGCCAGCCCCCTCCTATCTCTATACTCTTGCTGCACCCGTCTGCCAGCGCTATTCCGCAGGCCTGAGCGGTTTTTTCAAAATCAAGCTCAACAGGGGATACTTTTCTCAGTATCCTCCGGAGCAGAGGTTTATTATAACTTATAATATCCTTTAATTCAATAATTGTTTTACCTCTTTCTTCTTTTACATTCAGTCGGGAAAGAACCTGCTCTGCCTGGTTTTGAAGATATTCGTCCTCACAGGTAAAAACATCAACGGAACGGGCTATGCTGGCTTCAAGGGAGGGGTTTAATTTCTTCAGCAGCGGAATAACTTTGTGCCTTATGAAGTTTCTCGGGATGGAAGTGTCAAAATTTGTCCTGTCAGTCCTGCAGGCAATTTTATTTTCCTTTAGAAATTTCTCAATCTCTGCAGAGGTGATATCCAGAACAGGCCTCTCCAGAATCCATCCGGAGTTAAGCTGCCAGCGGCGGCGGATAGCCCGCATTCCGGAAGGCCCCGTACCGCTTATTACACGGAAAATAACGGTTTCAGCCTGATCGGTTGCATTATGAGCAGTAAATATTATTCCTTTTTCTTTTTTTGAAGAAGAATATTCTTCAAGGCGGCGGTACCTGAGAATCCTGGCAGCGTCTTCAAGAGAGAGGCTGTTTTCGGAAGCGAATTTTCTGACGTCTATTTTGAATACTTTTATTTTAAGATTGTGTTTTTCTGCCAGGGAGCAGACAAATTTTTCGTCTTTGCAGGAATTTTTTCTCAGGCCGTGATTAAAATGAACTATTTCCGGCGGCTTTTTAAACCTGTCAAGGCAGCAGGACAGGCAGTGCAGCATAAAAACAGAGTCTCTGCCCCCGGATATACAGAGAATGTGGGGTAGAGAGAAGTCTATGTTTCCGGTAAAGTTTCCCGAGGGAGAGAGAGGCACTTGAAACTTTATTCCTGAACCTCTTCGCGGATACCGAAAAGCCCTTTCATCTGCCAGCCCCAGGAGGTCTTTATCATCTCTATCTCATCTTCAAACCCTTCAACCCTAACAGCAGCGCGTTCCTCTGAAAGCTGCTCTATTTCATAGTCAGCGTAAAGATCTGGGCCGGCGGTAACTACAGCACGTCCGAATATATAGGCCTGGCGTTTTGTTTTATAGAGATGCCTGTATATGTCCTCTTCAAGTTCACCCCGGGGGAGATCTTCAAACAAAGTGAAATTTGACTCAAACCACCTGCGGTCTTCATCGGTAAAGCATCTTATAGCGCGCCGGTAAGAACGGTGATCAGCTACAATCCTCAGAGTTTTGGCATGCTGAAGGTAGGATTCGTATGTCGCTTCAGGCGTTGAGTAATCAGCAAGGTCTTCAAGTCCGCATCCGGAGGTTAAAATAAAAGCGGCTGCAAAGAGTAATAAGTATTTAATTTTTATATGCATTTTCATAAGCTAAATTGTTTTTAATTACTGTAAAAATCTCAAAAGATGGTAGCGGAGGAGGGACTCGAACCCCCGACACGAGGATTATGATTCCTCTGCTCTAACCGGCTGAGCTACTCCGCCACACAAAAATATGCCGCATACAATTGCCGCTTAAGTAGTCTTATAGTAAATTGCCGCTGTTTTTTCAACTCTTTATGGAGTATTCCGGGACCGTATTACTTAAATTTTTCGATCAGTACCGTTCCGCCTGCCTTGAATTTCTTGAACTCTTCAGGCGAGCCGTCAATCTTTCCAAACACATTTACAGCGCTGGCGGGCTTTATTTCGTCTCCCGCGGAACCCGGAGTAGGACCGAAGAATATACAGAAAGCTTTACCTGAAGGCCAGTACCCGAGATCTCCCCTGTCAACAACTTCTCTGCCGTCTTCAATTGGAAGGCCCACTGGAATTGAAAAATAAATTTCATCGCCCCACAGGTTTCCTTCACCGCTTAAGGGAAGAGCGTCGTATATTGCCCGTGCGGTACGGCTTTTGTTAAGGGTGGCGCTCATCTCCACATCCGGAGTTTTTATCAGTATTTTATCGGCCATTATTATTTACCTCCTTCAGAACCTACTTGAAAAAATACCCTGTCTCCCTGAACCAGAAAACCATATCAAGAGCGTCAAGCGGTATATTTATTCCGGCAGCGAATTTTTTCATCCTTTTTTCTATATTAATATATTTACCCCGGTTTATTGTTTCAGGCACCTTTTTTATAACACCGTGGGATGCAAGTTCTTTAAGTATATGCCTGTCGAGTATAGCAATTTCACTGCCTCTTCCGATATTTCTGAGAAAATGGCTTGCCTCTTTAAGCCCGTAACCCGTGACGTTGCTGACAAGGCTGTCCCGGAGTGCGTTGATATCCTTATCTTTAAGAAAATCCCTGAGTCTGACTTTTCCGCAGTTAGTAAATTTGTCCCTGGTGCGGATGATATATGACGCCTTATTGTTCGGGAATCTTACCCCTCTTAAATATTTGCGTATTTCTTCCGCTGTGCCGTTATACAAAACAGAATTTTCTGTAAGTCTCTTTATGGCTTCTCCGGCGGCAAGAGCCTTGCTCTGGGGAGTCAGTATGCAGAAACACATTTCAGCAAAAATCTCTTTATCGGAACCACGGCCCGTTCTGCGGAATTCTTCAAGGCGCCGGTTTATTTCCTTTTTATGTTTTCTGTAAATTTCCTTTATATCCATCAGGTTCTCCGGGCTGTGGAAGGATCAACTTTTATTGCCCTATCGGGCCTTACAGGACACACATTCTGGCATGCGCCGCATCCTATGCATAAATCCATAATAACGGCTGGCAGGTCAAACCTGTGCCCTTCTTTTCTCTGAAGCCCTATTGCAGGCCCAGGAACAGGGCAGCTGCGCCGGCATGCAAGGCACTGTCCCCTTCCGGTCCAGGGAAGGCATTTTGACGTATCTATTGAAGCCGTTCCCAGGCGGGTATTCTGCTTGACGCCAATGGTAAGGGACGGAATAGCACCGGTGGGGCAGACCCGGCCGCAACGATTGCACCCATACCTGCATTCACCTATTTCAGGAACAAGGCGCGGTGTCCATAGGCTTGCCGGGGATGAAATATTCATATCCGCCTGCAGGCCGTTTGTAGGGCAGGCGCTGAAACAATTGCCGCAGCGCAGGCACATTGCGAAAAAAACGCTATCCTTAAGCGCGCCGGGCGGGCGTATTTCTTTACCTTTATTCTTTCCTGAGGGATTTACCTTATTCTTCCAGCCTGCAGCGGCCGCCGAGAGTCCTAAAGCAGCAGCTATGAGAAAATTCCTTCGTGAGCTGTCCGGCTTTTTATTTTTTCTCTTTTTTTTGCTGAACGAAAAAACGGTTGAACGCCCCGGACACATATATATACAGTCCATACATAGTATACATTCTATTTTTTCATAGGAAATATCATTATTTATTGCTCCTGTCCTGCAGACTTTTGTGCAGTGACTGCAGCTTCCGGGGCACAGGCCCCTGTCAACGCGTCTTTTAAGAGGGGAGAGTTTGGAGGCCAGGGCGAGAAACCCTCCCAGCGGACATAGGCTGCGGCACCAGAACCTTCTGGAAAAAAGGGTCAGGAGAATTAAGACTGCAAAGGAAAGAAGAAACCAGGACGACCCTGCATAACGGGCCGCACTGCCGGAAGCCGGGAAGAGGATACGCGCCTGCGGTATAAGGATGAGAGAGACGAACCTTCCGGATACGGTTATGGGATCCAACATCCAGGCCGCCTGGATACCGGCTGCAGCAAATGCCAGCGCCGACGCCAGTAAAACATACTTTAAGTATTTTAACCTGACCGGAGAAAATTCCCTTCCGGAAGGAATCAATTTTTTCCTTACGGCTCCGGCAATATCTATCATTGTTCCCGCCGGACATATCCATCCGCAGAAATAGCGCCCGAGAATGGCAGAGGTTATGATAATAAAAACCGCAGGAACAAGAGCTGCAGTAAAAGACCTTCCCGCAACGGCAGCCGGTATTGAAAGATGAGGGCTGGAAGCGAAAAATATACGGGCAAGAGGCGGAAGGAACCATAGTAAAGCCAGAAAGAGCAGGAGAAAAACAGCCTGGGAGGCTCTTCTTACCTTAACCCACGGGCCCCTTTTAAGACTTCTTTGTTTTTTCCCTGAATTCAATTTCGCCGCCGGATACGTCAGCTGTAATATCTGAGCCTACCCTGTACTCTCCGCTTATAAGGGACGAAGAAAGCTTGTTTGTTATCAGCCTCCTTATGGTTCTTTTCAGCGGGCGGGCCCCGTAAACCGGGTCATACCCGCGTTCGGCAAGGAGTTCTTCCGCTTTTGGAGTAAGCTGAAGTTTTATCTTCTTATCCTTCAGAAAACCTCTCAGCTCGTCAAGCTGAATCTTCACAATATCTTTTATATGCTCTTTCCCCAGTCGGTTAAAAATTATGACTTCATCTACCCGGTTTAGGAATTCCGGCCGGAAAGTTTTCCGTAGTTCTTCCATAACGAGGTTTTCATCGCCTTCTTCCGATGCGGCTATGTGCGTACTGCCTACATTTGAGGTCATTATTATTATGCTGTTGGTAAAATCAACTGTACGGCCCTGCCCGTCAGTCAGCCGCCCGTCATCAAGGACCTGGAGAAGTATATTGAAAACATCCGGATGGGCCTTTTCTATCTCATCAAGGAGTATTACCGAGTAGGGCCTTCTGCGAACTGTTTCGGTAAGCTGGCCCCCTTCTTCATACCCTACATATCCCGGGGGGGCGCCTATGAGACGCGCTACAGAATGTTTTTCCATATACTCGCTCATATCTATCCGCACAAG
>PWOI01000184.1 GCA_003557485.1 Elusimicrobiota bacterium
CCGGCAACCCGTCCAACCAGATCACTTTCTTTGTATCCGAGAAGTTTTTCCGTGGCATTGTTAACGCTGGCAATAACGCCCTCGGGATTAACCAGTATCAGAGAATCCGACATTGAGGATAGAATGTTCTCGGCAGCGCTCTGGGGCGTTATGCTCATAAGCCCGTATTTTGTTATGGCATATACCATACCGCCGGCCCAGATAAGAGAAAAGACCGATGCCAGAGGAGGAATCACATATATTTCAAGCCTCAACAGAACAACATCTGTTATTGTCCCCGTAATAAAAGCAGCCAAAACTGTATAAAAGATAATGGCAGACTGTTTTCTTTTATAAGACTCGCTTGCTTTTTTCATACAACGCAAAAGAAAGAGCAGCCCGACCGAAATAAATATTATGTAATAGGTATAGAAAACAGGGGGCCATATTGACTTCGACCATACGCTGTTCCATCCGAAAGAACGTAACACAAGGTCGTTTATCAAAAAGCCGGACCATTGTTTATATATAAGAAATGCAGGAATGAAAAAAATAAAAAAATAAAAGAACTTGTTTTCAATGAGTCTTTTTTTATCTGTAAATATACAAGAAAAAAGCAGAAAAAAACTGGCAAAGCCTATCCAGCCGAAGGAATTGATGTTTTGCCATATCAGGGCATTACTCTTAACCGGAGAACTGCGGAGAAATATAGAACCGAAATTCCAAACCGCAAAACTGAATATAAGCAATGCGCTGCTCCGGTTAAGCTTTGAACGCGGGTTTTTAATAAGCACATACATCGTCAGCCATATATATATTATGAATACAACAAAATGTAATGCCGATAGTGCGGTCATAATTTAAATTTTAAATATCGTTTATGTGCAGAGCCAATTAGGATGTCGTAAACCGGGTTGTTTTGATAGCAAATAATGTTCCTTTTCCTTTTTCGCTTTCAACTCTCAAATCCCAGCCGTGAGCATCCACAATATCCTTTATTATACTCATACCAAGGCCTATTCCGCTTGGCTTTGTCGTAAAAAGCGGCTCATATATTCTCTGCACTGTCGCCTCATCCATACCCTCTCCCGTATCAGAGACATCTATTTCAATGCCTCCGCCAGCGCGACGGGAGTTTATCTCAACCCTGCCCGGGCCGTCTATTGCCTGACAGGCGTTCTTCAGAAGATTCTTCATTAGCTGCTCAAACTTCACGGGATCGGCTTTGATAGTCGCCGCATCTGGCTCTACATTCTTTACTATCTCTACCTCTTTATGGTCTTTTACCGCATCCTCTGCCCTTTCAAAAGCCTGTTTTATCTCTATATCGGCAGGATTCACTTTTGTTGTACGAGAGAAATCCAGAAGTGAATTTACTATCTCTTCAGCGCGGTTGACTTCCTCCACAAGAATCCTTAAATATTCCGAGGCATCGCTATCCTGAATCCCACCGTACCTTTCAAGATAAAAAACCGCGTTCTTTATGCTCGCAAGCGGAGTCCTTATCTCGTGACCGACAGAACCGGCCAGTCTACCTATCGTTGCAAGTTTCTCCTGCCTGTTAAGCTTCTCCTGCATTTCAGCCTTAACAAGTTTCTCCCTCATCTCGGCCTGCTTCTGGTAGGACTCTTCCAGCTCCCTGTTTCGCTTTATCGTCTCCCTCATATCATGGGCTATAAGAACAGCTCCGACCATCCTGCCCTCCCTGTCAAAAACAGGAGAACCCGAAAGGTTAACAGGAATACTGCGATCATCTCTTGTCCGGTAACTGGTCTCAAAGTCTTTTACCGCCTGCCCCTTTAACAGTCCTTCAAAAACTCTTTGGTCTTTTTCCTCCCTATCACCATTTATAACAGTTCCGGCAACCCGGCCTACCAGATCTCTTTCCTTGTATCCGAAAAGTTTTTCTGTGGCATTGTTAATGCTGGCAATAACGCCCTCGGGATTTACCAGTATCAGAGAATCCGACATTGAAGAGAGAATGTTCTCGGCAGCGCTCTGGGGAGTTATGCTCATAAGCCCGTATTTTGTTATGGCGTATACTACCCCTCCGACCCAGAACAATGCAAAAACTGACGCAAGAGGAGGAATTAAATGTATATTCATCCGGGGAAGCACAACATCGGTAACAGTACCCAGAACAAGACATATAAGCATAGCGTAAAAAATTATTAAAGCCTGCTTTTTTTTGTAAAATACTTCTGTTTTTTTTCCGTAGTTAAGAACAATCACAAAAGAAAGAACATTGAATAGAATATAGTAAAGAAAGAACAAAGGCGGCCATATTGTTTCCGTCCATATATTATGCCAACCCCATGGCAGCCTTACAAAGTCGTTAATAAGAAAGCCGGTCCACTGTTTATATATCAAAAATGCGGGGATGCCAAAAACAGCAATGTAAAAAACTTTACTTTTCAGCAGCTTTTTCTTGCCCGTAAAAACTACTGCCTGCCATAAAAATACACTTGCAAAACTTATCCATCCAAACGAACTTATATTCTGCCACAGCATAGCAGTTTCTTTGGTCGGAGCACTTCTCATAAAGGCAGCCCCAAAATTCCAAACAACAAAACAAAAACAAAAAAGAGCCGCGATACGGTTCAGAGTCTGCTTATGACTTTTTTGGAGTATAAAAGCCATAATCCATAAGAAAACCAGAAATGAAAAAAAATGTATAAATGATAAAGTATTCATAGATTTTCTCCTGAGATTTTACGAAGCTTGGCAAGCAGTTTTTCCATATCTACGGGTTTGGTGAAAAAATCGGTTACTTCCTCCCTTATAGCTTCTATGGCTAAATCGAGTGTGGCATGCCCACTGAGAAATATTATGTTTATATTTGAGGATTTTTTAATCTTTTTTACTATATCGATTCCATTTATATCCGGAAGCTTAAAATCAACAATCGCGGTATTATAGAAATTATTATTCAGTTTATTGAGGGCTTCCTTTCCCGTATATGCAGCATCAACATCGTATCCCTCTTTACTTAGTATCCCTGTAAGAGTTTTGTTGAGACTTTTATCATCCTCAACAACAAGCACCCTCCTGATGTTTTCTTTTTTAATTTTAGCTCTTGCTAATTCAATATTTTTAATAACCTCATCCATTTGTACCGGCTTTGAAATACAATGTATAGAACCCAACTCAATCTCTTTACGGGCTATTTCTTCATTATATTTTTCCGTAACAAATATAAGGCTCATGTCGGGTTTTGCGGCAACGGCGTTTCTGAGATTTTTAAAATCATTCTGCCAAATTTCATCTATGTCAAGTATGGCAATATCAGTCCGGCCGCTTTCAATAAGCTCCAATATATCGCTTTCATTGTCCGCTTCCACGACCTTATAATCCTGCTCCAGGAGTTTCTTTTTCAGAGTATCCCTGCAGGAGATATCGCTTTCAACAACAAGAACCACAGGCTCATTTATAACTTTAAAAATAGTTTTTAAAAGACTATCCATATCAAACGGCTTGTTTATTACATCATAGGCCCCTTCCTTAATTGTTTCCCTGACAGTATGTTCAGGAGCACCGGCTGTCATCATTATAACTACGGACAAGGGTGATATTTTTTTAATTTGTTTCAAAGTTTCAAGGCCATCCATTCCGGGCATATTTATATCGCACATAATCACACTGTAAAAACTTTTTTTCACAAGCTCAACTGCTTTGTATCCACTGTCAACAACTACCGAACTATAGCCATAGGTTTCAAGTATATCCGGCAGGAACATAACCGTACTTACATTATCATCGATAAGAAGAATTTTATTCTTCATCTACCTGACAGGCAACGCAAACGTAAGTTTGCATCCCTTCCCCTCCTTTTTATTCACTGCCTCTATGGTCCCGCCATGTTCAATTACTATAGCTCTGCCTATTGAAAGAGAAAGCCCCATCCCCCCGCAGGCGGGTTCATTAATATTATCATAAACTTTGAAAAGACCGAATGGGGATTCCCCTTCTTTTATCCCGGGGCCAAAATCTTCAACTTCAATAAAAAGTTTTTTTTCTGAAACGAAAGCTCTGAGCGTTACCCGTGAACCGCTATCTGAGTATTTTATGGCATTTTTAAGTAACATTTCAACAAGCTGCCGAATTCTTTCAGGGTCTAATGTCATTTGAAGATTATTTAAATCAAGTTCCTTTTCAAGACTTATATTCTTTTGCTTAAATTCTTCTGCACTTGCCTGAACAGCCTGGCTTATGACTTTTTCAACATCCTCATTGTCTTTCTTCTGCAAGATAAATTTTCCCGCTTCAATTTTACTTGCGTCAATAATATTTTTTATCATTCCTTTAAGCGTTCTGGCTTCTGCTTCAAGAGAACCTACCGCGCATTTAACTTTATCAATCTTCTCCGTAAATGTTTTCATATCCAAAACTTCACGCAAAAATGCCGTATTGGCAATTATAGATGTCAAAGGCGTATTAAACTCATGTGAAATCCGTGAAATAAAACTACTCTTTATTCTATCAGCTTCGCGCAAATCATCTATCAGTTTTTTGCGTTCCATTAAAAGACGCTGTTTCGTTATTACCTGAGCAACAGCCAGTATCAAAGTATTAGGATCAACCGGCTTTGTTAAGAAGTAATCCATACCTTTTTTTATGCTTTCAATAGCTGTATCCAAGCTTGCATAGCCGGTAATTAAAATTAACCCTGTATAAGGATTCATAGCCTTTAATTTTTCCCCGAGAACAAGTCCGTGAACATCTTTAAGGTTGTAATCAATTAAGGCAAGATGAAAAAAGTTTCTTTCCGCATCAAGAATAGCGTCCTGCGCGCTCTCAAAATGCCTCACATTATACTTGTGCTTTTGAAATATTCCCGCCGTACTCTTTCGGAAATTTTTATCATCATCCACAATAAGAATGTTTGGAGTAGTTTCTATTTGTTCAGCAATAATATCTTTTTGCATTTTTTTCTTCCAAAATTAAGCTTGTACTTCACCATCATCTTTTCTATTCATACATAATAGTTTTTATTCACAAGCAGTAATGTTGCGTATCATACCAAGGAGTTTTGATGTTTTAAAAGGCTTTATCAGGCAGGTATAACCTCCTTCCTGAATTTTTTCCATAAGCGCTTTATCTTTTGCGTATGCCGTCATCATAATAATATTCATACCTGGATGGTCTTTTTTTATTTTACGGTAAACTTCTAACCCACTTATATCAGGAAGCTTTATATCAAGCAACACAGCCTTGCATCCATCACCGCTGATTATTTCAAGTGCTTTATTCCCGTTTTCCGCCTCTTTAACATCGTAACCTTCTACTCTTAAAGTATCCGACAGCATATTTCTAAAAGAAGTTTCGTCATCTACAACAAGAACAGTATGCTTCTGGGGTGTGCTGTCTTCATTTCTTTTGCTGACAATTTTCTCAATTTCCTTTTTAAGTTCGTCTATGCTAAAGGGTTTCTGCATCACTTTCTTTATACCAAGCTCATGTGCTTTTTTTTCAATCTCTTCGTTCCTGTACCCGGTAACCATTATAACTTCCGGGGGCGATTCCATATTGCCGGCCAGCTCTTCTATTCTCTCCATGGTCTGCAACCCTGTCTCGTCAGGCAATTTGTAATCAAGAACTATAACATCCGGCACTTTCCTTTCAAGAACACTTAGTGCCTTGTCACCGTTCTCAACACTGACAGCGATAAACCCTTGACTTGAAAGAGATTCCTTTATTTTTTTTCTATAGTCAACATCATCATCAACAATAAGAACATAGTTTTTCGAACTTATATCCGACATCATACCGATAACCTGATTCATATCGAAAGGCTTATCTATTATTCCGTAGACTCCTTCCCTTAGCGCATCTTTTTTCAGGTCATCCAGCGCATAAGCAGTCATCATCATAACAATTGTTTCCGGACTTATTTCTTTTAACTTGCGATATGTTTCAACTCCGTTTATGCCGGGCATTCTTATATCAATCAAAGCAATATCGTATGTCTTCTCCGCAATTGCTTCAATAGCTTTGTTTCCATCCGGCATCACATCAACTTTGTGTCCTTCTTTCCTAAGTACTCCGACGATAGTAGCACATATATTTTTATCGTCATCGACTATAAGAATTTTGCTCATATTATACTCCTGAAAAATTGCATATTCCAGTACCATCCAGCTCCAGTCTCTCAAAACCGACAAGTCCCGCCAAACCAAAAACTGATTCTTGCCCAACTTGATTTATACTTAATAATATAGTGTAAACTAAAAATTTTCAAGGCAAGACGTAATTATTATGAAGGCTAGGCGTTTTTTAAAAGCACTTTCAGATGAAACTTAGATAAAAAAGCTGGAACCTGTTCCCGAATCCGCATTATGGTGTAAAAATGCTTTCATTACGGGTGAGATGAAAAACCACGTCTTCAAGGAGTTTAATATAAAACCCCTTATACCTTTAACATATTTAAGAATTGATGATATATAATATCAAGAGCCTTACTGATTTATATAAAATAACAGGCAGGAAGAAATATGATTCTTAATTAATGCGGTTACGGACTTCCTCAAGAAGGCTGTCAACGGTAAATTTTCCCCCGATGTAACTGTCAGCTCCGGCTATATCCTTACCTGACAATTCATCTCCAACATACCCCGAAAATGCTATCACTGGTATATCCGAATACTCATCCATTGCCTTAAGGCGCCTCACTATACCCAGTCCGTCACTTCCGGGAAGCACAACATCCATAAGGATTATGTCGGGCTTCTTCTCCGGCAAGAGACTGAAGAGCTCATCCTCACCGCTGACGCAGCTCACATCGTATCCTTCCCTGCCAAGACGCACCTCTATGAGTTTCCGGGTCTCGGGGTTGTCCTCAACGGCTATAACTGTCTTTTTACCGGTAAACTCTTTTATCTTCCCAGTAAGAAAATTGAAATCAAAAGGTTTCCTGATAAATGCTGCAGCCCCCAGGC
>PWOI01000056.1 GCA_003557485.1 Elusimicrobiota bacterium
CCTTTCCCTCTTTAACAGCCTTGCGTATTTTTTCGGGAAAATTGTCCATATCGGGCATTTTTCTTACAACAGCTATTATAGGCCGGCCAAGGAATTCTTCATCTGCAAGCATCCCTTTAATAAGATTTATGCCTATAAACCCTGTACCTCCCGTAACAAGGACAGGATGATCAGCCGGGTATTCCGTATTACGCGCCGGAATCTCTTCAGCAATACCGGCAGAGGCCTTTTTGATGTGAGCTATCAGTTCCTTTCTTGCCTCCGGTGTATTAACATTCTCTAATCCGCCGATAAAATCTTTAAGCAAAGTTTTCTTCTCAAAAAGTTTTGCACCCAGAGACTCCACATCAGACGAAGTTACTATTCTTCCTGTTTCTTCCCTGTCTTTCTTCCAACCTGCAAAGTTTTCCGCCGCTGCCGCAAACGAAACCCTGGAACGAAACCAATTAACCCAGAACCTGTAATCACTGCGGGCTGTTAATCTTCCCATATATCTGTCAAAATAAAACGGCTGCATAAGTTCTTCAATTTTTTTATAGATATATTGTGTATCTTTAAGTCTTTTGTTTTTATCTAAAATACCTCTTAATGGCTCCGCCTGCATATATTTTTTCATTTCAGCCGGCCATTTATTCGGATCAAAGCTTCTTATTTCATCCAGATTGCCTTCATTATGCAAAAGAGCAATTTCAACGCTTACTTCAGGATAATAATACCCAATGATCATTTTATAGAGCATAGGTATAGTTCCTACCTGTCCCGTATCAACAAGAGAAACTTTTTTCTTTTCTTTTACCCCCAGTTCGTCAAGTTCTTCTTTTATCTCTGCAACCAGGTTCCTGAACTCCACATCAGCCGACCCCTTTGAAACACTCTCATCCATTCTCAGATTGAAATCCTCCTTGAGAAACTCAAAAAAATATTCTTCCTGGTTTTCAGAATGGTTTAAAATCTCTTCTATAGTTTCAACGTATTCATTATAATTTTTGAAATTGGCGCGTGCCCTGTACAAAATGTCTGCATTGGCGCCGGGCTTCCCTGTGTTTCTTGAAAGAGCATCATCAATATAATAAAGCCAGTTCGCGTCCCGGGCAAAATATATGCGGAAAGAATCCCGAGGTGCCTGTTCGGCAATAAAGAGTGCTAAAAGCGACCCTATTGCCAATTTTTCAGGATCTGAAATACCTTTAATCCTTGTATCAGCAAATCCGGGATTAAAGGAAAAGAGGTTTTTCCAATCCATGGAATCACGCGGAACAGCTGTATCAACTATATCTCTGAAAAACTTGTCCATTATTCTTCTTAATCTTCTATTTCTTATGCCATACAAACCCAGCACGAGATGATCGAAATTAGCAGCAAGGGCGTATGCTAAATCTGCTTCCTCTTCTCCTTCGCTTTCCCTGATAAAACTCTCGCCGTAAACAAGAAAAAGCAGTGCAATCCTGACGGCTTCTTTCAGCCCCTCAATATCTTCCGGAGCGGATCTGGTTATATTTTCGTAAAAAATTCTCTCGGATGGATGGCCAAACTCTCTCACCATTTTTCTTAATGCTTCAGGATTCGGAACTACATCAATTTTTTTCTCGGGAAAAGTTAAAGCGGAGGTGTAATCCCCGAAATCGCTCCAGACCGCCAGCAGACTGTCAACGAACGCGGCGCCGGCATATGTGAAACCTATGACTGGAATAAGGGGAGAAGAAAAAAAGAACGGGCTTATAAACATAAAAGTGAACGCTGCAATTATAACTCCCGAATCAAACATATACGCAAACGGTGAAGCCCTCAGACCGGCATGTCCATCAACAAAGTTTTTCCAGTTTATCTTAGCTTCATACCCCTTAAGTCTTACTTCGGCCCAGGCTAGGAAAACATGAGCCGGAGTAAAACCTAAAACAAAAAGAGGAACCCTTGAAATCCAGTCCGCAGTTTTCACCCAGCCTTCTTCAAGCCGAATTAGTATTGAGGTTGCAAAATTTCTTACGGTATCGGATTCCGGAGCAAAATCCCCGGTTCCCGTAAAAATTGAAATTGCCGCATCAAAGATACTGAAAGACAGAAGGGCCGACCCTGTCACCATTACCGCCAGGGGAAGTAAAAAAAGCGAAGACAAGAACAATGCCCCTAAGGAAACTCCTAAAAGCAATGACCCGGTAAGAAAAGTTCCGGCAACCCCAGAATATCTGATTAAAGGAGAAGCTCTTGCAGAAATATTTCCTAAAATCAGATTTTTCCATTTCAACTCTATTTTTTGACCGGAAAACCTTGCCGCTGCCCAGTGTGAAAGTTCGTGTAACACCGTAACAGGCGCTATCAGAAAAAATGGAACGGCATAACTCCAGTCACCAGAACTTATTCGCGAGACAAAATAATTGGCCAGTGACGATTTTAGTTCTTCTATAGGTTCCCTTTGCCGGGAAAACCCTTCTACTGCCACCTGAATTCCCCGTTTTGTCAAATGCCAGCTAACCCACTCGGCCGGTTCGCTGGATAAAACTGCCCCGGTTCCCTCTGTATCTAAAAAGAGAGGTTTTCCAAAATTTTCCATATGGCGCATAAAATGCTTATTTAAATCTTTTTCTTTGATGTAATCGGGTATTAATAAAAACTCTTCCGTGAGATATCCCTCAGTTTCGCGAATGGCTCTTCCTATATCAAAAGAAGCTATCCCGTTTATATCCTCAAACTCATTATAGAGAAGCATAACTTCAACTTCGGGAGCGCCTTCCCCGTAAAAATGTTCCATTACGAGCTTGTAAAAAATCGGTATTGTTCCGTAGCGCCCGGTATCAATAAGATATAAACTTTCTTTATCATATATGTTCAGTTCATCCAGTTCTTTTTTTATTTGCTTGATAAAGCTGCTAAATTGCGCGTCGCTTTTTATTTTTTCATCAAAATAACTCCTGAGATAACCATAAAAAACCTCTTTGCCTTCTTTTCCGCTCCTTCTCATACTGTCTATCGTATCTCTTATGTGATGCGACATTTCCAAGTAATACGGAAAATTATCCCGGCTTCTGAATACTATGTCAGCGTTAGCCCCCTCTTCCCCTCTTAACTTTGCCATCCCATCGTGAAGCAGATGAAGCCAGCCGGCATCCCGGGCAAAATATATGCAGTAGTTTTCATTAGATACCATTTCATCAAAGAACATCGTTAATAAAGAGATTATTGAAAAAACTATCCCCGGATCCTCTTGATGCTCTGTTCTACCGGCGCTTAACTCAGGATTGTAGCCGTATATGGATTTCCAGAAATCACCCCTTTCCACCATAAATTCACGTGCTGTTCTTTTAAAAAAATCATTGATTTCAGGACTTATTTTCGGCGCTTTTTTTATTGCCATTAGCAGTCGGTCCATATTGGAGGCAAGCGCAGCGGAGATTTCCGCAACTTCGGTTCCTTCTCTTTCAATGACTTCTTCCCGGCTGAAGAAAATTGAAAGTAAAGCCAACCTGACAATTTCTTCCAATGCATCTTGATGTTCCTTCCCCATCCTTTCAATGGCGCTGTAGAACCCCTCTTCATCCAGTTTTCCTCTTGTATACATAAGGGTTTTTATCAGGTCATTTCTCTTTTTTGTATCTCTAATTAAATATTTAAATCTGAACAATTTATTCTCTTCGTGGTCTTCAGCTAAAGATTTATGGTAATCCTCAGAACTTTTTCCCTCATTTTCTTTCTTTGCAAGGTACTCATATTCATTTATTTCATGGCGGGCAAGAATTTTTAGCAATTCTTTTGTTTCCTCCGGAAGAGGTTCATCAGAATAAGCGGAAAACCCCCTTACCTTTAGGGCATTAAAAACCATCTCGTGGACTATCAACCTCAGTTTTCCCGTTTTTGTATCGGTTTCTACCGTGACTAGGCCGTAAATATCGTCACTCTGAAAAACCAGTCCGGGATCCTGAACACTTACCATAACATCCAGGCCGCTCTCTTGCTTGAGGACTTCTGCCATTTCCCTTATAAATAAAGGCATATCTGAAACATTTCTTAAATGTTTTGAATCGGCGCCCTTTAGCAGGGAAACCAGGGCGTTTTCGGCAGAAACCGAAAGTGAAGTGTCCAGTACGGGCAGAAAAGCCGGATCTGCGCCTGCTTCCATAAGGCTTTTGAGCGCATTTGTTATTAATAACGGCAGGTTTTCCCCGAACGCCGGAGCGTTTTTTTGCTCAAATCTTTTAAGCCTTCCCACTGCTTCTTTGTACCATCCGGATTGCGCCACAATTTCCCGGACTTGAGCACTGTTTGCTGCAAGAAAAAGAAGAGCCTGGTCAAGAAATAAAGCTTTCTCATTTAGAACCTCGCCTGTGCGGGGGCATAGAGCATCGGGAGCCGGACCGTCCAGGGATATAGAATCAAATATTTTTTCCAGATTGCGTAAAGCATCAGCATCGCCTGTTGTTGCCAAAAGCGCTGCGGCATAGGGTGAAACAACACCGGTTTCATCCAGCCCGTATTCCGAATATCCGCCTTCCGGATTGGTTGCCGGAGCCCACCCGTATAAGGAATAACCTTTTTCTACTGCCCTATTCCTGGAAAGCTCAACATAATTCCGGTGACTCAACCCCATGGTACCGGGAGCATAATTCTTTTCGTTCAGAAATATATTTGGGGCCAATTCAACAAACGCGCTCCAATTCCAGCCTTCAGCTACTTTTAACCCGTCCCTTTCAACCCACCTGTAAAACATATTTTCCCAGGCTTCTTCGGGAAGCATTCCCTCACCTATAAGGGAAAGAATCACGGTTCTTGCTTCACTGTTTATATTGTCATAGCTGAAATCAAAAACGTCTCCGGCTCCCCTTTCCCCTGTAGATACTTTTTCCCTGAATCCGGCGCCCATTAATCCGTCCTTCATAAAAACCGAATAGTCCTGGTCTTCAATAAGATTGGCTGCTGCCTCAGATATTTCCGTTCCCGGGTAGACATCCCTTATCAGGCTGAGGGCAAGGGTAAGCCATCCCGAATCCAGGGAGGAATATTTTACAAACCCGTCCTCTATTTCTGTTGAGATTCTGCCGTCTTCTCTTATATTTAAAAACTCGGGAAAAATGTTTCCGTTTTCAGACCTCCTTACACGAGGTGAACCTAGAACATGCAGAACCCTTTCCATATGAATCCTTGCTTCATCCTGACTTATAAGCTCTTTCCTCTCTGCAACAATAGTTGATAGCAGGTCAAGGGCGACATTGGTAGCTTTTGTATAATTCATTCCCCATTGCCCGGTATTATCACCTACTACGGAGGTCCCGCGAGCTCTCATAGCTTTCAGCCCGTAATAGAGTTTCCTATTATACTCTTCAGCAATATTATCAGATACTTCCTGTACATATTCCATAGGCACCAGTTCCGCGTCTGCCGTAAAAGCAGTAAAAATGGGACTCAGGAAAAGGCTAAATACGGTAAAATAGGTGAGAACAAAACTGCCGGCACCGATTATGCGCTCTGCCAACCTCCTAGAAACAACCCTTTTAAGCGCTGAAACCTTACTCTCAAGTACCTCTAACTCCTTCTTCCAGTCTTTCTCTGAAACAAGTGACAATGCATATATTGTTCCGGTTCTTCCAGATATTTCCAGGTAACCCCTGTTTCCACCATACACATCAGCAAACCCGACATCAACATTTATTATCTTACCCCCGGGAGAAACCCTGACTTTGGCTCCCTCCCTCCTTTGCGGAGAGTGCGCTGTCACCTGCGGGATCTCAATATCCTCCTCACTTACCAGAAGTTCTCTATAATCAGCCCAAAATATTCCCGGAAGCTTATCTGTATATAA
The DNA here is from genome assembly GCA_003557485.1 of Elusimicrobiota bacterium. Lineage (GTDB taxonomy): Bacteria > CG03 > SLGR01 > SLGR01 > PWQF01 > PWMP01. The sequence continues at coordinate 5,789 of PWOI01000056.1, forward strand.
ATTACTCCGGGCTCGGCCAACATAAAAGATACTATCACTAAAATCATTCCTTTTGACAGCGCTCACTAAAATGCTGTTAAAAGATTCTTCCAATTCCTCCACAGTACGTCCTCTTGAAATATGCGGAAGACCCCCCCCGTGTGTAAATATCCGTCCGCCTGCGGAGTAGGACGCCACAATACGCCCGTCTAATATATCTTTTTTCATATCATCTGCTATTTTGAGAAGCTTTTCATTCTTGTTTAATCCGGTTGTTTCGACCAGACCCACAACATCGTCGAATAAAATTTCGTTTGGCTTTCGGCCATCAAAAAACTGCTTAACAGCCGGAATATAGATTTCACTTTTCTCATCAACAAGATACTCATACCCTCCATTTAAAACCCAGTTTGCCAGCTGGTCGTAATCACCCATCATTCCGCGCAACAAAAACAGCTCGTGGTTTCCAAGAAGCCGGATTACTTTCCCTCCGTGACTTTCCGCCTGCTTTTGGAGTTTTCTTATAAACTCTATTGTTTCTGTAAAGAAAGGCCCTCTATCAATCAGGTCTCCCATCTGCACCAGAACAGAACTTCCGCCGGACCAGTTATCATCTTCATCAATTAACCCGGCATCACGAAAAGCAACTTTAAATCCGTCAAGTTCACCGTGAATGTCTCCAATTACTAAGTGCCTTGCACCCACACTGCCCGTAAAAAAAACTTCTCTGCCCTCTTCATCCCTACTGGAAGCGTAACTTCTTACCCATCCCCGCTCAGCGTTCTTTTTTCTTGTTGCAATTACTGTTTCAATACGGCTTTTTATAGACTCTGCCGTTTCTTTACTGAATATTTTATTTATATACCGTACTGCATCAGTTACAGAATTAAACTCGCCAGGAAGAAAAACCCTTGGTTTTAGTAAAAACTCTCGATATATATCGGCGCGCGTATTGTAATCCAGATTAGATTCGCTCATATCAAAAGACCCCATTAATGATACGAGCATTTTATCTATGCCTTCTATCCTTTTCCTCAAATTCTCAACATCCTGTTTAAAGGCTGATATTATTTTTGACTGGAAGGCGGCATCTTTTATCCCTAATTCTTCAATCA
>PWOI01000003.1 GCA_003557485.1 Elusimicrobiota bacterium
AAAATCAACAGTTGAGAAGCTTTTTGTCCTGCTTCCGGGAAGTACAAAAAGGGAAGAGAAATATACAATAGCAATCCAGACTATCCAGCTTGCAAGAGCCCCAAAAGTCCCGAGGAGTATTCCGGGAATGCCTATTTTTCCCATGCTTCCAATACCGGCAGCAGCACTTGAAAGAAGTATAGCTGCTGCCGAATGGGATGAAAGCTCGGGTATATTAGCAGCCTCTTCAAATATTGCTTCCTGAAGGCCCGCCGCCCTCTGTATATTTTTAAATATTTTTTCCATGCGTTAATGTTCCGAAAACATTTTACATTAAAATATACTGTTTATGCAACTCTCAGGAACCTGCTATCCTGTATTCTTCATGATGGAGTTTGTAGTCTCTGCGGAGATTTATTTTCTTACCAAGTTGTTTTTCCATTTCCGCATAACCTTTTCTTTCCATTTCATCGGCTACCCGTGGATGCATAAAAAGGTCTACTCTTTTTCCCGGGATTGAAGGAACTTTCTTCAGTATCTCTTTCTTTATCTTTATATACATCGTGGTTTCGGAGAAAATCATTCCGCTTCCCCCGCAGTAGGGACAGTCGCGGCAGAGTTTTTCAACAATCGATTCTTTCCGTCTCTGCCTGGTCATCTGTATTATCCCGAGTCGGGTCATAGGAAATATCTTATAGCGGGCTTTATCGGGGGCCATCTCCTGCTTCATTACATCAAGCAGGCGCTGCTTGTTTTTCTTTTCCTTGAGATCTATAAAGTCAATTATTACAATACCTCCTATGTCTCGCAGTATTATCTGCGACGCAGCGGCTACCGCGGCCTCCTCGTTTACCTTAAGTGCGGTCTGTTCCCTGCTGCCCCCGGAAGTATAGCTGCCGGTATTCACATCTATTGCGGTAAGGGCCTCTGTCTGCTCTATTATTATATATCCGCCGCATTCCAGGTTTATAGTTCGTTTTCGCAGGCTGTCTATCTGATTTTCTATTTTGTACCTTTCAAAAATGGGTATCTCTGATTGGTAGAAATTTAACTTCCCGACAAGCTCCGGAAATGTCTTTTTAACGAAACTCCTTACTTTTTTAAATACCTTTTTGTCGTTTATCATAAAGGTTTCCGTGTTATCATCTAAAAATTCCCGGGCGGCGTACAGGGCGACATCGGATTCCTCATATAGAACAGCAGGAGTTGAGTTTTTTCTTGCTTTTTTTGATTCCCTCTGTATTTCATTGAATATTTTTATGAGGTATTTCGCTTCTCTGAGTATCTGTTTCTTGTCCCGCAGCAGGGCGCTGGTTCTTGCGACAAAACCGCTGCCCTTTGGCGTTACCGATGAAAGAATTTCCCGAAGCCGTTTTCTCTCGCTGCTGTTATCTATACTCCTGGAGACGCCAAGCTTTCCCTCGTACGGCATAAAGACCAGATTCCTGCCCGGTATGGATATTTTTCCCGTTATTTTTGCTCCTTTTTCCTGAAGCTCCTCTTTGCTCACCTGAACTGTTACTTTTTTTCCTTTTTCAAGTTTCTCGGGATAGTCCGATACCGGAAGAAAAGCGTTTTTACCTATACCTATATTTACAAAAGCGGCATTTATTCCTTCCACTATATTTTCAACCGTTCCAAGGTATATGTTGCCTACTTTCTTATCGTCTTCCACCCGGCTGATGTGTAAGTCTATCAGCTTTCCGCTTTCCATTACTGCGACTCTTTTTTCGTCTTCGCTTATGTCAGCAAATATTTTTTTCTTACTCATTACTGTTTTTTCTCCTTACTTTTGAATATACATTCAGTTTTTACTACTTTTTTAAAAATCCGTTGGTCTATAAATTTAGCCGGATTTTTTATGTTTCCGTCTTTCTTAAGAATATCGATTACTAGAAACCCCTTGCCTTCCTCTCTAAGAACAGCAGGATTGTCAGGCTTTGTTTCCAATGGCTGGCTAATCTCTATCCTGTACCTGTACCCTTCTATTATATCATTGATCGATTCTTCCCCCGGATAGATTATCTCAACAGATATTATTTCCAGGCCTTCGGGCTGTGACGTTTCAAACTCTCCGATTTGACAATCTCCGGGAATTGAATTAAGCGAAACTTCCAGGTATTCGGCATAGCTTAAATAACCCAGGCTCAGCGGCGGTATAGATGACATTTTCACTCTGGGATTAAACCCGGAAGTCAATTTAAAAGGCCACGCTGCCCTTCTCATTGAACGCTCCAGTTCCCGAACCGTATCAAGATGTCCTATATAGACAGAGGGATATTCTTTAGAGTACCGTATTCTTGCTCTTAAGTCAGACACCTGTTCTCTCTCCGATAAGCTTTAAAACTATCCTATATGATTTCTCCAAATAGTCCTTACCTGCAACTGTTTCAACTGAATCCCAAGGGAGCTCTTTCAGGCGGCTGAAATCTCTGAAGTAGTACTCCATAATATCTTTTCCGTCTTTATTAAATGCCCTTTCCCAGGCGCTGTAATCAAAATGTTCTCCCCACTGGTCAAACCTGGCGCCTTCCCTGAAAGCTTCATATACTACATTCCCCAGTCCGCTATCGCCCCGGCAGAGTATAGATGATATTATATGGCTTTGAATGTCTATCCCCTTTACAGTGCCCCTTACAATTTTTTTAATTCTCCTTTCTTTTTCAGCCAGCACTTCCGGATCACCCGGAATAACCCACTGTAGGGGAGTGTGAGGCTGCGGGTTAAAAGCGGAAAGAGAGACTGTTATGTTTTTCATTTCTGTTTCGGACTTAATTCTTGAAATAAACCTGCCTATTTCCTCAATATCCTCCATAGTTTCAGAAGGGAGCCCTATCATAAAATAGAGTTTCATTTTTCTCCAGCCTCTAAGGGAAGCCTGACGGGCAGCCTCCAGTATCTTTTCATTATCAATATTTTTATTTATTATTTTCTTGAGACGTTGCGAAGGCGTTTCGGGAGCAAAAGTAAGCCCTCCCCTCCTTATACGGGAAAGTCCGGAGGCAAATTTTCCGCTGAAATCTTCCGGTCTCAGAGACGGCATCACTACAGAAACCCCCAGATCCCTGAAAGCATAATGCATGTCATCCATAATCTCAATTATATTTTCATGGTCGGTGGCGGAAAGAGATGTAAGGGCGATCTCATCACACCCTGTGCTTGCCACACTTGCAGAGGCTATATCAAGTATTCTTTCAGGTGTTTTCTGCCGGTAGGGAGCGTATATAACCGAAGCCTGGCAAAACCTGCAGCTGCCCCTGCAGCCCCTGCTTATCTCTATATTTATCCTGTCGTGAGGAATACTCACACAGGGTACCGGCTGGCCGCAGGGAACATAACTGTCGTCAAACTTTAAATAAGGAGTAATTCTGACAGAACTGCTTTTTCCCGAAACAAAAACGCCTTCAAGTTCTGCGGCAGATGCAAGAAATTCCTCTTTTGAACCGGAACTTGTGAATCTGTCAAGAAGGCCCGGAATTATACCTTCACCCTCTCCTACAACCATAAGATCTGCAAATTCTCCCAACAGCGCCGGATTAACAGTTGCCGGGCCACCCGCTATAACGGGAGGGTCCTTGTGAGAGCGCTGGGCTCTCATTGGATGAAGACCTGCAAGGTCAAGCATATTAAGCATATTTGTAAAAGAAAGCTCATGGTGCACGGAAAAACCAAGCAGGTCAAATTTATCTGCAGGAGTTTTGCTTTCAAGAGAAAAAAGACTTATTTTTTCTTCCCTCATTATTTTCTCCATATCCGGAGCAGGTGCAAAGCATCTTTCGACCGCAAAATCTATATGTGAAGAAACTATTTTTCCCACGGTATGATAGCCCAGGCTACTCATCCCTATTTTATAATCATCCGGATAACAAAGAAGAAACCTGAAGCGTTCATTTTTATACTTATAGGCATTATATTCACTCCCGGTATATCTTCCGGGAGTCTGTACCGCTGCAAAAATTTTTCCCAGTTTTTCTTTTTTCACCTTGCTATTATCTCCGTACGCCGGTTAATATTCAGAAGAATTCCAATAAGAGAGAAAAAAAGCAGGAGGCCTGAACCACCGTAAGATACAAACGGGAGCTGGGTCCCCATAACTGGTATAAGTCCGAGAGCAACAAATATATTGATTGTACCCTGAGCAAGGAAAAGGCAGAATATTCCGGCGGCTATAAGGCGCCCTCCGTAATCTTCGGAACGGTTTATAATCTTAGCCATTTGAAGTCCCAGAAGAAATAAAAGAAAAAGAAGAAGAACCGAACCTGCAAAACCTGTTTCTTCGGCGATAACGGAGAATATAAAATCGTTATGCCTTGCTGGAAGAAAACCGAGCTGCGTCTGAGTTCCGCTGAAAAGGCCTTTTCCGGTCATCCTACCGGATCCTACAGCAAGAAGAGACTGCCGGGTACTGTATCCGGCTCCGGAAGGATCAAGTTCCGGGATCATATATGAAACTATTCTTCTTCTCTGGTACTCCCTGAGAGAATTAGCAGCTATATACCCTCCTGCAGAAGCTACCCACAAAAGGACAAGCACCCCCGCAAGCACACCATATGAAAGCCTACGATTAATCCTTTTGATTTCAATAAAGAACATTATTATCGCTGCAGATATCAGAACCGGGATTAAGATGTACCTCAGCTGGAGCAAAGTACTGCCGCGAAAATAAAGATAGCTCTGTGCCATAAGGGAAGTCAGTGATATACACCCTATTATTATTACGCCTCCGAGCCATTTTACATTCAGCCTGGAAACTGAAAGCATTCCTAAAATTACAGGAAAAAAAAGAATTGCCGTTCCCGCATCCGGCTGAATTGCCACCAGGGCAGATACCGCCCCCAGTGCCAGAAAAGGAATGAGCAGACTGTTTTTCTTCTCCAGTATGTAGGCAGCAAATAATATGAAAGCAAGCTTTGCAAGTTCCGACGGCTGAAAATAAACGACTCCAAGATTGAACCACCTCTGGCTGCCGTGAACCCTTGTGCCTACAAATAGAACTGCAACCAATAATATTATAGATATCAAGTAAAAAAGAGGAGATAACTCCTGGATAAATTTATAAGAAAAATTTTTCAGGAAAAGCAGAGCAATCAACCCGGCCAAAGCAGCTACTCCCTGTTTTATGTAAAGATTTTCATGCCCGGGATAGTGCAACCCGGAGGACATAATGGCAACTATTCCCCAAAGGCTTAAAAGCAATACGGTTATAATAATTATTTTTTCTATACGCCTGGACATTATCAGGATCCCGTTCTGAACTTTTCCCGCAGAACTGCGGCAGCAACAGGCAATGCGCTTACAGAGCCCATTCCGCCGTGTTCAACCAGCACAACTATGGCTATTTGCGGATCCTCGACAGGCGCAAAGGCAGTAAACCACCCATGGTCATCGCCAAAAGGATTCTGCGAGGTACCCGTTTTCCCCGCAGTTTCCGCACCCACACCATAAAATCTAATAGAAGAGCCTGTGCCGTATTCAACAGCTTCCCTGAGGGCCTGTTTTATGAAAACAATATGGTCCTTATCTATTTCCGCTTTCCGGGGTGTCGATGAATCGAATTTTTTTATCTCTTTTCCTTCCCCGGAAACAATCATCCTGACTCCATAAGGTTCTGCATATACACCTTCGGATGCAATAAGGGAGGTAAGGTGCAGAAGCTGGACAGGAGTAACAAGAATATAGCCCTGCCCGATACTCAAATTTGCAGTATCTCCAGGATACCATATTTCCCTTATAGTTCTCTGTTTCCAGGAAGAAGAAGGAATCAAGCCCGGCATTTCACCGGAAAGCAATTTTTGCACCCTGGCTCCCAGCCCGGCGCGGCGCGCTATATTAATAATTTTGTCGGGACCTACTCTAAGCCCGGTACGGTAAAAATATATATTACAGGATTCGGCTATAGCCTGTTTCATGCCAACTGTGCCGTGGCCGCCTTCTTTCCAGCACCGGAATACCCTGCGGTCAAACCCTATTTCTATACTTCCGGTACAGTTGTATTCTATTTCAGGAGAGCCCGGATCATCTTCAAGGGCAGCCAGGGCAACAACGCTCTTAAATACTGAACCCGGAGAAAACTGCCCTTTGATCACCCGGTCAAAAAGAGGATTCAACGGATCCGAAAGCAAATCACGGGCACGGGCGGGTTCAAGCGCGACCGTAAATTCTTCAGGATTAAAACCCGGACTTGAGAACCATACAAGTATTTCCCCCGTTCCGGGGTCCATTGCAACAACAGCGCCGCGATTTTCACCCATTGCCCCGGCAGCGGCTCTCTGTAGACTTGCATCAATTGTAGTAACAATATGGCTTCCTATTTGCGGCTCCACTTCTTCCAGTATTTTCCTGTGCCTGCCTATTACTCCGACCTCAATTTTTCTGTAGCCGCGGCGGCCTGTTAAATAATGCTCAAATTCTTTCTCAATACCTGTTTTGCCTACAATATCACCCATACGGTATCCATACCTCATCATCCTCTGCAGTTCGGAAGGATTGATTTCTCCTATATAACCCATAAAATGAGATATGCTTTCTCCCAGGGGGTATTTTCTTATGGGATTTGTCTGAATAAAAACCCTAGGCAATCTATGATGATTTTCTTCTATCGTAATAATTTCATCCCGGCTTAAATGACGAAAAAGCACTGCCGAACCTTCCCTTCCCCTTTCTATCGATGCAAACCTTCGCATCGTATCTTTAACAGGACGGGCTGTAAGTTCCTGAAGTATACGGGCTATATCTTTCTTATGCTCGCCCGTAAGACCTTCAAGTGATACGTAAAGCGAATAATTGGGGCGGTTTCCGGCAAGAACCTCACCCCTCCGGTCCAGTATCTCACCACGGGGCGCCCTTATGTAGGAGTAGTGTATCCTGTTT
>PWOI01000208.1 GCA_003557485.1 Elusimicrobiota bacterium
GCACTTTTCCACCGGAACACTCCAGATCCATCCTTTCTCCCAGAAATTCTACTCCGGAATGTTTTTTAAAAAATTTGCCGGCCGTAAAATCACGGTTGCCGTAGATAAAATAAACCTTTTTGCCTTTTTCACTGAATTGTTTAAGAGCTCTAAGGGCAGGATTGTTCTCACCAAGGTCAAGGCGGGGATGCTCAAACCAGTAATTAAAAAGGTCTCCGAGAATATAAATAACTTCAACTTTTTTTGAAGCACTGTCGAGAAACTCAAAAAAATTGCTGTAAGCATCAGGCGAACTGCTTACTTTAAGATGCAGGTCTGCGGTAAAAAGGTAAGTCAACTTTGAACTCTGATATACAAGTTTTTAACCGGAATTACTTCGTTGTTTACCTTACATGGCTAACGTGGGCCGATACCACATTTTCTCTGTATCTGAGCACTACCGCAAGTCTTCCAGCATCCTCTCTGGTAAAAACCATATGGGCAAGTCCTGCCGACTTGTTAAAGTCATCCTTTTCAATGATATAATCCATAGCTTCAAGACGGCTCTTGAAAAATTCCCTTACGTCTTCTATCCTGTCTGACGTCTGCCAGCTGAATGTAACGATACCGTCGCTGACATCCCTGCTTACATTGGTTGCTGCCGTATAAATAAACGGACTGTCATATTCCGGCGGTGCCGGGGGTATAGGGGGCGCTTCCGGTTCCGGTGGAGAAACGATATGAACTTCGGCAGGAGCTCCTGTAATCAGGCTGATTATAGTGTCCATATATAAATATGCGCCTCCGGCAATCGTAAGGATAATCACAGTAAGCAGTATAAATCCGGTCCTGGATTTTTTTGGCTTTTCCATTTTTTCTTCATCAGCCGGGGGCGGTTCCTGCGGAGAAGGTTCTTCTTCAATATTTTCGGGAACTAACTCTTCTTCCGCCGGTAATGTTTCTTCTTGTGTCTCTTCAGGAGCAAAAGCTTCTGGCTCTTTTTCTTCTGATGGCGGAGGGCTGTCAGAAATTCCGAATTCCGATTCTATATCTTTTATTTCATCTTCTATCTCTTCGGCAGGAATTTCATCCGATGATACATCATCTTTGCTGCCGAACTCATCAAGGTTGAGATCAATGTCTTCAAGTCCCTCGTCTTCTATATCTTCAATCGGTTCAGTTTCTTCTCCTAAAGATTCGTTCCCAATTTGCTCTTCACCGGAATCCAGCGGGGCAATATTTTCAAAATCAGCATTGTCGTTTTCCGGAAGTTCGCCTGCTTCTTGTTTTTCCTGTTCCTGATCCAAAGTTCCAGGCTCAATCTCTTCAAGATTTAAGTCGTTCTCATCCGGAAGGACATTTTCTTCTTCCGGTTTTTTCGGTTCTTCGCCCGAATTCTCATCTTCAATCTCAAATGTTTCAGATACTTCATCAATAGAAGGTTTTTCCCGCAGCGGCCCATTGTCATCTCCGGGAGGCGGTCCGGGGTCAAAATCAGCATCGGATATATCTTCACCTCCGGTTATTTCATTTTCTGCGGAAGTGAAATCAGCATCGGCAGGAGGCAGCGGTTCGTCTTCAAGTTCCAGCGAATCTGCTACCTCGTCTATTGAAGGCTTTTCTTCTTGTGGAACAGATTGTTCGTCAAGTTTTTCATCCGGCTTTATTTCTTCCTTTTCCTCATCAAAGCTGTTATTTTTTTCTTCGTTCATTTCGTTCCTCCCAAAAACCCCACTAGCTATTTATATTAATACAAAAGTCGGTTTTATTCAAATATTTTTCACCTCGCAGATTCATAATCTGAGGCTGGCTATTGTTGACATTGTGGCAACAACAGAGCCTGCCCTCACAAATTCCGAAGATGCAATGAAAAGCGGACTGACTATACCGATCCCTGCCGAGTATGAATATGCGGCAAGCACAGTCATTAATTCAGCCGCTGCGCCGGTTGCAATAAGCAGGAAAATTAAAAACACCCCGCCCAGCGCCCAAATAGCCGGTTTTGTTTTCACAATTCCGGCCGTTTCACACAGCGATTCTTTTAAACTAAGATCCGAGTATAGTCCCGCGGCCGGCAGTCCGGTAATATATCCCGACAAGAAAAATATAACAGGCCACAGAAAAGAAGCCCCGGCCCCGTATATACGTGAAAGACCAATAATACTGTTAACAGTAATACCCAGGCATAATAAAAGCCAGAGAACCATAACCGGAAAATTTTTCAGTCCTCCTGCAAGTATTCTTACCCAGTTCCAACCCCCTTCTTGATAATAAAGAACAATTCCCTGCATAACTGCGGAAAAAAGATAAATTGCTGCCAGGGAAAAAAGCACCACAAAAAAAATACTGCCTGCAGGCACCATCCTGTATGAAATATAGCTGAATAATATATTTCCGAAAAAAAGAATCCAGATCAGCGAAGCGTTATCGATTAAGGATTGAAGTACGCTTTTTATTATTTTCTGCATATAATACCCGCTATTCTTTCAAAATCATCAAGCGAGTAGAATTCTATTTTTATTGTTCCTTTTTTTCCTTTTTTCTTAATATCTATGCCGACACGGGTTCCAAGAACTTTTTCAAACTTATCACGGATTTTATCTACTTCAGGATCCGATATCTGGTTTTTAGCTACCGTTTTTCTTTTGCCGGAACTCGTAAGTGAAGATGCAAGTTTTTCAGTTTCCCTGACGGTAAGCTTCTCCCTTATAATCTTAAAGGCCAGCATTTTTCTTTTTTTCCTGTCTTTAACTGCCAGAAGAGCGCGCGCGTGCCCTGCAGAGAGGCTTGAATCGGCTACAAATTGCCTTAAATCTTCAGGAAGTGTAAGTATACGCAAGGCATTTGCAACAGAACTGCGGCTTTTTCCAACTCTTTTTGAAACCTGTTCCTGGGTAAGTGAAAAATCTTCTATAAGCTGCTTGTAGGCGGAAGCTTCTTCTATAGGAGACAGGTCCCTTCTCTGTATATTTTCTATGAGCGAAAGGACAAGGGCGTCTTTACCGGCCAATTCTTTTTCTATGCAGGGAATAGTTTCAATTCCGGCTTTTTTTGCAGCCCGCCAGCGCCTTTCTCCTGCAATGAGCATATACTTTTTTCCTTTTTTTGTAACCAGGACCGGCTGCATCACGCCATCCTCTTTGATCGAAAGAGCCAGCTCTTCTATCCCTTTTTCATCAAAATACTCTCTCATCTGGTACTGATTGGGGATTATTCTTTCAAGTTTTACATATTTTAACCCATCATCGGCTTCATTGCTTGGTATTAATGATTCTATTCCTTTTCCCAGTGCTTTTTTCATTTTTATTCCTCCGGACTGTTATCTCTTAAAAATTCATCCGCCAGCATATTGTATGCCGCCGCGCCGGCGGACTCACTGTCATATTCAAAAATGGACTTGCCAAAACTCGGAGCCTCGGCAAGACGTACATTTCGCGGTATAACCGTATTGTATACCGCCCCCTTGAAATGTTTTCTTATATTTTCCATCACCTGGTAGGAAAGGCTTGTTCTCCTGTCGTGCATAGTTAAAAGCACTCCCTCTATTTCAAGGCTGCGGTTAATTCCCTTTTTAACCATCGAAAGAGTATTAATAAGCTGACTCAGCCCCTCAAGAGCATAATATTCACATTGAATCGGAATAATTGCCGAATCGCTTGCGGCAAGCGCATTAACCGTCAGAAGATCCAGGGAAGGAGGCGCATCAATTATTATATAAGAATAACTGTTCTTTAAATTCTGCAGTGCTTCTTTAAGGCGATATTCCCTGCCTTCTGCCGACACAAGTTCAACTTTGGCCCCGTTCAGATCATCATTAGCCGGAATAATGTCCAGGAATTCACGCCCCGTTGAGTAGACAGCTTTAGCAGGGTCTTCTTTATCCATAAGAATTTCGTAGGCAGTAGGATAACAATCTTTTTTATTGCGGATAAGGCCCCCTGATGCGTTGCCCTGCCCGTCCAGATCGACAAGCAAAACATCCTGCAGTCTTGCAGCAAGCGCGGCTGCAAGGTTTATAGCAGTAGTTGTTTTGCCTACACCGCCCTTCTGGTTGGTTATTGAAATTATTTTAGAACTCATGCCATAATAATACATATTAAGGCAATTCTGTGCAACTTTTTTATTTAATTTTTGACCATTTACGCGGATATTCTGCGGAGAGTTTTTTATTTTTTCTTATTATTATGATCCCTTCTGGGGTTATTTTTTCGACTGAGGCGCCAAGCTTGGCTATAATTTCGGATGCGGATGCTACTTCTTCCCGGCAGTGCCCCCCGGACATGACATAGTAATACCCCCCGACTTTTATGAAGCCCATGGCCAATTCACAGGCAATCTTCAGCGGAGCAAGGGCGCGTGATAGAGCAAACTCAAATTTTTCCCTGTATTCTTCAAGATGAGCCGTCCTTTCCGCTCTTCCTCTTACGGGTATTATATTATCCAGACGGCATTCCCTTTTAACTTTTTTTAAAAAATTAATTCTTTTTGCGGAAGAATCAAGCAATACAATCTCTTTCTCCGGGCAGCTGGCCGCAGCCACTACACCCGGCAGGCCATTGCCGGAACCTATATCTATACCATAGCCGCCGCGGATTATACCGCAAAGCCCTATGCACGGGATTATATGGGATGAAAGGAGGTCTGACTCATCAGCAGACCCTACTATGTTCCTTACTTTTTTTTCACTGAGGAGAATCTGTTTATATATATCGATTTTTCCGCTGATATCTTTCGGCCCGGTCATAGATCAGAACTTTCTTACTGCTTTTTCAGTTCCGAAAGCGGCAGTTTCGCCTGCAGCAATGGCATAGTCAAAAGAATTAAAATCTGACCAGACAAGATCTTTTACGGCGGGACTTATAACCACATCTGCTCCTGACAGCTGACGCTTGTGAAGTTCAAAAGAGGTTATCTTTGAACATCTCTCCAGTATTTCCATTCCTTTGTCAAAATTTTTACGGTAAGGAAGGCAGGAAAAAACTTCAACAGCAACTTTTAAGTCCGCGCCCATTTCACCTAACTCTTCAACAGGGGTCATGCTGACGCTGCCTCCATCTGTATACATAATCCCGTCCTCCTTCACGGGGGCAAGAATTCCAGGAATAGCAATTGTAGACATAATTGCTCTTTTAAGAGGACCTGACCGGAAAACCTTTTTCCTGCCCCGGGTTATATCTGTAGCCACGCAGCAGAATTCAAGCGGGAGGTTTTCTATATCAATATCGGGTATAATTTCATCTATAAGCGCCGTCACATTTTCCCTGGAAATGAGAAATGTTTCTGTAAAAATATTCTTAAAAAACATCATCCGGCTGTAATATGCCGTCAAGGTGTCTTTTATACTTTTATCTCCGGTTCCCATTGGTTTCAGGCGGGATGAGAACTCCTGTTTGAGTTTAGAGAACAAAACTCCTTCATAAATCTGCCGGAACTTTTTTTCAACGAGTTCGGCGCTGCGGTAATAACAGTACAGGGCTCCTACTACAGCACCCATAGATGTCCCGGCTATGCAGTTAAACTCAATGGAATTACTGTCAAAGTGCTTAAGGACGCCCACGGATGAAAGCGCCCTGACTCCCCCTCCTCCGAGCGCAAGCCCCCGTCGACGCTTTTTAAATAAATGTTTCACGTGAAACATTTTACTTTCCTATGCAGAATCTTTCAAATATCCTGTCAAGCATATTGCCCTCTATTACTTTCCCGTCAATTCTGCCAAGCATATCAAGCGCGCAGCCCAGCTCAAAAGAAACAAGTTCGCTTCGGCTGTTCTTAATCTCCGCGGCAGCTGACTTAAGTGAGCCCGAGAGTTTTTCCAGGAGTTCTTTCTGCCTGACCGACACCATAAGGCGCCCTTCATATCCCGCGCCGAGCTCCTCCGTTATAGCTTTGGCCAGTTTCGAGATCCCTTTCTTTTTGACGCATGAAACCGGTATTGCTTTTTTTCCTCCGCAAAAATCTTTAATTTTTCTTCTGTCTGTTTGCATTTCCAGGTCAGTTTTATTTATTACCGGTATCCATTTGACGCCTTCAAGACTTTCCCTTGCTTCATGGTCTTTTGCAGTAATGCCGGATGATCCGTCAATAACATAAGCTGCAAGGTCCGCAGATTTAATTGCATCTATGCTTCTGTAGGCCGACATCTTATCTATTTCTCCGGCATCTTCCAGGCCCAGCCCCGCCGTATCTACAAACCTTACCAGGTAGCCGTCTATAACGGTTTCAGATTCTATAACATCCCTTGTAGTTCCTGGTATTCTGCTTGTTATACTGCGGGAAAACTTCAAAAGCGAATTAAAAAGAGATGATTTTCCAGCATTTGGAAGGCCGCATATAACCACTCTGTATCCCTCTATGGCGCTTTCAGACAGATATGATTGTTCTATAATCCTGTCTGTTTCCCTTATTATCTTGTTTAGTCGTGACGGGGCGCCGTTTTTTTCCATGAACTCTATGTTCTGTTCTTCACCCCATTCTATATCCGCATCTATAAGGGCCTTTGTTTCTTCAACCATCTCTCTTATTCTTTCAACCGTATTTTTCATTTCACCGGAAATCAGAGAGATGGCCTGCTTCCGGGCACCCTCTGTGCGGGCGCGAATAAGGCTGTTAACGGCTTCTGCCTGGGTAAGGTCCATTTTCCCGTTAAGAAAAGCCCTTTTGGTAAATTCTCCGGGTTCCGCGTAAACTGCACCTGCAGACCGGCAAAGCTGGAGCAGGCGGGATATTATTAGCATGGATCCGTGACAGCTCAGCTCAACCATATCTTCTCCCGTATATGATAAAGGAGCCTTCATTGTGCATATAACGGCAGAATCAACTACCTCCTCACCGTCAACAATGGCGCCCACATGGCAGGTTCTGTGCGCAAGTTCTGAGGGTTTCCTCCCGCTTTTAACTGTGCGGAATATGGTGTCGGCTATTTTAATTGAGTCCGGACCGCTGAGTCTTACTAAACCCAATGCTGAGGATCCGGGAGGAGTTGCCGCGGCGGCAATCGTTTCCGTACGGCTATGCATACGGTTTTAACCTAAGGCCTTCAGGCCTTCCTTTTTATAACCACTCGACGGGAACTGCCGCGCCCGACACTTTCCGATTCAACTCCTTCTATACTCTTGATCTGTTCGTGAACCATTTTTCTTGTATGTGAATCCATTGGTTCAAGTTTAACAGGCTTATCTTCTTTTTTAGCCCTGGCGGATGCCTGTCTTACGCTGTTTTTGATTTTACCGGACATATTCTTTTTGTATCCGCCGCAATCAACAGATACATCTACTCTTGTAGAGGGGTCCCTTTTTACCAGGAGATTGACAATATATTCAACAGCATCCAGCGTTGAGCCTCTTTTTCCTATAATAATTTCTTTTGAAGAAGAATCTATATTTACACTAATTCTGCTGCCTTTTATCTTTTCTACTCTTACCTTAGCCTTTTTATCAATCATGCCGACGATCATCCGCGTGTATTCTTCAACCTTGCCCGATGATTTATCCTTTTGGGCTGAAGCGGGAAAGAAGCCTCCCTTAGGTTTTATCTTAACTTTTGTGCCGCCGCCTAAAAGGCCGAACAGAATAAGAGGTTTTTCCTGGACAATTTCAATCTCCGCATCGCTCTCTGTAATGCCCAGTTTTTTCAGCCCCTTATTGATAGCCCTCCTAACATTTTTTCCTCTGTAAACAAATTTCATTTTAACTCCTTGCTGTCTCCTTTTTCCCTATGAAGAACTGTATGATGAAAGTGACAATGCTGTTTATAAACCAGTACAGCACAAGCCCCGAAGGAAATCCCATAAAAAGAAAAGTAAAAATAACGGGCATCATGTAAGTAAGGCTTTTCTGCGGCCCCTGGGAACCAGCTGTCACCTTCTGCTGCAGAAACATTGCCCCTCCCATAAGAAACGGCAGCGGCCCGTACTGCCCGATATAAGGAATATCTTTAAGCACTGGCAATGCGTTAAAAAGGCGGTCAGGAGCCGACAGGTCCGTTATCCAGAGAAAACCTGCATATCTAAGCTCGGCCACCTCTCGAAGCATGACAAAAAGAGCGATAAATACCGGCATCTGCAGAAGAAGCGGAAAACATCCACTTAAAGGATTTACTCCCCGCTTTTTGTACATAGCCATCATTTCCTGGTTCATTCTCTGAGGATTCTCTTTGTATTTTTTCCTTAGTTTTTCTATTTCCGGTTGCAGTGCTTTCATAGCATGCATTGATTTATAGCTTTTCACAGTTAATGGTATAAAAAAGAACTGAAGTACCAGTGTCAGCAGTATTATAGCTATCCCGTAATTGCCGACAACAGAGTTGAAGAAAATAAGAATATTAAGAAAAAGACGGCTGAGAAATCCAAAAAATCCGAACGACAGGATACCCTCAAGTCCGTCGGCAAGAGCTGTCATTGTACGGTACTCCTTAAGCCCTCCGTATATACGCTGCGTAAAAACTGTTTCATTGCCCGGTTCAATATCTATATGTCCGGAAACTTCCAGGGACGGATATCTTTCGTCTTCAATAAGTGAGAAATGCGTATCAAGTCTTGAATAATAATCCTCAAGGCCAAGGAATACCGCAAGAAAGTATTTATTTGAAATTCCGGCCCATTCGATATTTCCACTGTGTGACCCCCCGTCAATATCAGTCATAACCCTTGAGTCTATCTTTGCAAAAGAGCTGTTTTCTTTAGCGTTATCTTCCAGAAGATCTTCAGTTGTTCCCAGTCCGCCACGCCAGCTTTTATTAATCCGTACCTGCAATCTTCGGTCGGTAAGGTTAACTATCCTGTTTTCTATATTTAAAATATTTTTATCGTTGAGGTAAAATTCCCTGTAGTATGCAGCAAGGGATGTGCTTAGCTGAGCTTCAACCCCCTTTTCGGTTTGTTTAAGCGTCCAGTTTTCATCCGGCGCAAAAGCTGCTGAAAGAGGAAGCGGTGGATCCACAACATTAATAAGGTTTACAAACCCTTCTTTTTCATCGTATATACTGAAGCTCCTGAGGCCGCTCCCAAGCGAGCTTACTTCAATTTTGACTTCCTTGTTTGTCAGGGTAAAAGTTTCTTCATCGGAAAGCTTTCTGTCAGGTTCGGCTGTGTCAGCTATTACCGCTTCTCTTTTTTCTTCTTCTACGCGTACGGAAGGAGACGGCTCTACTGTTTCCGTTTTGTCAACAATGTCTGCAGGAGGTGTTACGGTCTGGGTTGACTGAAAAAGGTATAGTATTGCCACCGATATTACAACTGCTATAATAAGTCTTTTTTCCATAATTATTTTTTCCTTGTTTCCACGGGATCATATCCTCCTGTACAGAAAGGATGACATCTTAGAATCCGCATTACTCCGGAGGCAAGGCCTTTTGCCAGCCCCCTCTTCTCCAGGCTCTCAAGGAAATACCGGGAGCAGGTAGGATAAAAGCGGCATCTTGCCCCGATAAGCGGTGAAAAAGCCACCTGGTAAAATTTTATTAAAACGGATAAGATAAATATTGCCGCATATTCTAATTTTTTAAGAGTTTTTCCTGTGTCCATATATCCTTAAGTATTTTTTCCAGCCGGCTGTAAGTAAATCCGGCGGAACCTTTTTTGTATATTACAACTATGTCGTAATTTTTCAAGGAGTCCTTCTCTCTTCTGAAAACTTCCCTGCCCCAACGTTTAAGCCTGTTTCTTGTTACACTGTTACCGGTTTTGCGTCCCACAACAGCTGAAAAACGCGGCCGCTCACCCGGGCGCAGATAGATCCGCAAAAGCTGTGAGTCTATACGTCTTCCCTTCTTTATCACACCTGCGGTTTCTGAACCCAAACGGTCTTTTTTTTTAAAGGATTGGTTCATGCCCGGAAGGCCTGATACCGCGCCCACAGGCCTGCAGTATCATTTAGAGAGAGTTTTCCTGCCTTTTCTTTTCCTTCTTTTAAGAATAGCCTGGCCGTCTTTAGTGCTGGTTCTTTTCCTAAAACCGTGTTTTTTCTTTCTTTTTCTTTTTTTAGGCTGATATGTTCTTTTCATTATTTTTTTCTCCTGCTTTTGAGATTCTTGACATACATTAGGTTTTATTATATTGTATTTTGATATTACTGTCAAGGAAAAAATTGCTAAACACCTCAATATTGTCTTTTACCGTCTATATTCTTGACTTTAACAATATTATTTAATAATATCAAATTGATGTCGTTTGTGGCTGTTAGTTTAGTAATTAACATTGTTGGTAACTTGTGAAAAACTCTTTTTAATCTGTTGATAACATGCAAATAAACCCTGAAATTTTATGGAAAAAAACCACTGAAGATCTTAAGTCTGACCTGCCCCGGGAGACTTTTGATTTATGGTTTCCGCCCACAAAAGCGGTTACTTTTTCTGACCATACACTTCAAGTCGCGGTCCCAAATCAGTATTTTCTTGACCGCATGCATAAGTACATTGATAAAATAAATAGCGCCCTTCGGAAGGTTGCAGAGGATAAGGATGTATCTATACATTTTTCGGTATCGGATGAACTGGCAAAGTACAGGCCGCCTAACAAAACGGATATACCTGAACCAACATACCAGCCGGAGCCGGAGACCTCTTTTCCAAATACCGATTTTAATCCCAGGTATACTTTTGATTCTTTCGTCGTAGCGTCATCAAACCGCTTTGCGCACGCAGTTGCCGAAGCCGTATCCGAAGACCCTGGAAGACGCTACAACCCGTTTTTTATATACGCAGGAGTAGGACTGGGCAAGACACATTTGCTTCATGCAATAGGCCACAAAGCAAAAGCCAACAATCCCCGGGAACACGTACTTTACGTTACATGTGAAAAATTCACAAACGAGTACATAGAAAACCTTAGAAAAGGCACTCCGCAGGAGTTTAAGGCAAAGTATACCAGGGCCGCTATCCTTCTTATTGACG
The DNA here is from genome assembly GCA_003557485.1 of Elusimicrobiota bacterium. Classification (GTDB taxonomy): domain Bacteria; phylum CG03; class SLGR01; order SLGR01; family PWQF01; genus PWMP01. The sequence continues at coordinate 10,867 of PWOI01000208.1, forward strand.
ATATTCAATTTTTAGAAGAAAAAGTAAGTACACAGGAAACTTTTTTTCATATATTTAATGATCTTATTGAAGCGCAAAGGCAAATAGTTCTAACCTCGGACAGGCCCCCGGATAAAATCAGAACCCTCGAAGACAGACTGCGGTCCCGTTTCCAGTGGGGCGTAATTACCGATATACAGGCTCCGGATCTTGAAACAAGAATAGCTATTCTTAAATCCAAAGCGGAAATGGAGGATCTCGACGCCCCGAATGACGTACTTATATATATAGCAAAACACGTCAAGGACAATATACGTAAGCTGGAGGGGGCTCTTATAAGAATCTATGCCTTCGCCTCCCTTACCGGCAGTGAAATAACTGTGGATAACACTAAGGAAATCCTCAAGGATATAATAGATCAGGAACAGTCGAAAGAAATAATCTCTATTGAAGATATCCAGAAGGTGGTAGCAAGGCGTTATCACAAAGAAGTAAAAGATCTCAAAGGGAAAAGCAGACGTAAAGATATTGTTTTCCCCAGACATCTTTCTATGTATCTTTGCAGGAAACTTACTGAGAATTCAACCACTCAGATAGGTAATGAATTCGGTAACCGTGATCATAGTACGGTTATGTACGCTACAAGTGCTGTACAAAAAAAACTGGAAGAGGATTCCTTTTTTAAAACAATACTTGATGATATAACAAGGGAAATAAAAGCAAAGTGTCAATAATGTTAATTATGTTAATAAAGTCTGAATCTTATTCACAGGTTCTTAACACGTGTTTATCGTGATGAAATAGGGTTTTACACATAATTAACAGCTTTTATATATAATGATGATTGGTTTTTGGAAGTATCTTATAATAATCAGGAGGTAAAATGAAATTTACAGCTAATACGGCGCAGTTTTCGGAATTGCTTACAGGTGTTCTTCCGGCAGTTTCCACAAGGAGTACGTTACCGTCTCTCTCACATTTTCTTGTTGAAGCCAAGTCGGGAAATGTAAGTATTTATGCTACAGATCTTGAAATAGGCATAGAGTCTTCAATAGAAACAAATGTAGAAAAAGAGGGAGCAGCAACTCTTCCTGCCCGTCGCCTGACCGATATTGTCGGGGTAATTGAAACCGAAGATTTCGCGCTTGCCCAAACAACGGAAAGTCAGTGCGAAATTAAAAGCACCGATAACAAAACAAAATTTAAAGTAATGGCAGGTGAAAGAGAAGAATTTCCGGTCATTCCCGAACTCAAAGAGGATATATCCGTAGAAATTGACGTAGAAAGATTAAAGGAGGGAATAGAAAAAACTATTTTTTCCGTATCCCGTGACGAATCCAGGTATGTACTGTGCGGCATATTCCTGGAATCGGATGGGGAAAATCTTAATATGATATCCACCGACGGCAGGCGTCTTTCAATGTTCAAAACAAAGCTGGAAGGAAACTCCAAAAAATTTAAAGCCATAGTTCCTACCAAGGCGACAAGCATTCTTGACCGGGCCCTTGCTGGAGATGAAGGCAAAGTAAAGATAAATATATGCGATAAGGAAAATCAAATATATTTTTCATTTGGTTCCACAGTAATATATTCGAGGCTTATAGAGGGCGATTATCCAAACTATAACCAGGTGATTCCAGAAAAAAGCACACGGACCGTCACGGTAGAAACAGAGGCCATTTATAAGGCGACAAGGCAGATGACAGCAGTAACCACTAAGTCTTCCCTTGCAGTAAAGTATAAATTTGCCAAGAATAAAGCCGTTGTATCGGTAAACGCTCCTGAAATAGGCAGCGGCACGTCCAGCATAGACGTTGAATATGGAGGAGATGAAATAGAGATTTCGTTCAATCCCGAATATGTTATAAATATGCTTAAAGTTATTAAAAGCCAGAAGATGAACATAGATATGACCACAGCCATAAACCCCGGGAAATTTACTCCGGCATCAGAAGACGAATCATATACGGGTGTGATTATGCCTATGAGGCCATGACATTGAATTAAGGCAACTTGCTTCTGAAAAAAATATCAGTCAGGGGCTTCAGGAATTTTGATGAATTTGATGCCGCATTCGAACCCGGCATCAATATTATCGCAGGTAAAAACGGAGCAGGAAAAACAAACCTGCTTGAAGCGGTCTTTGTAATTTCTACCTCAACGTCTCAGAGAACATCAAATAACCAGGAGATGCTTAACAACGGAGAAGGTTGTTATTTTTTGGGCGCCCAGGTTTCAAGGAACGGACAGAACAGAGGCATAAGCGCGTCATATTCTCAGGGAAGCGGATTTGAGGCCAAGATAAACGGAAATACTGTTAACAGAAAAGATCTTCTTGAGGCATTTCCGGTTGTTATCTTTAGCCCGGAGGATGTTGATGTACTGAAGGGCCCACCTGCTGCCCTCAGAAAAGTTTTCAACATAAATATTGCTCAGGTTTACAATTCTTATGTAGATGATTTGATTAAATACGGAAAACTGCTAAGAGGCAGGAATGAAATTCTCAAATCTCAGGTAAAAAAATCCGGACCGGGCGAGCTTAAGGCATGGACAACCACAATGCTCAGGTACGCTGAAAGAATAGGCAGGAAAAGGGCGCAGTATACAGATCTTGCCAACAGTGTTATAGCTGAAGAGGTCCGGGCATCAGGATTGAAAAAAGGGATCAAAATAAACTATTGCAGCAGCAAATATGATCCGGATGCCAGCACAGGAAGAGATATTGAAAGAGGGTACACTACCTGGGGCCCGCACCGGGACAGGTTTGATTTTCATTACGGTGGGCGTCCCGTGAGGGCATATGCTTCAAGAGGAGAAACGAGAACGGTTTCTTTTATTTACAGGATGGCCACCCTGTCTATAATCCAGGAAGTTACCGGTTGCCGGCCGCTTGTTCTTCTTGATGATATATTCAGCGAGCTTGATGCGGATAAAAGAACAATAATATCAGAAAGGATTAAAGATATGCAGTCCGTAATTACTCATACGGAAGTTCCGGGAGAACTTAAAAACAATCTCTCGCAGGTAATAAAAATTTAAATATGTGGCGCAATACCGGCAACATAGTTGATTCCATACTGGGCAGGATCAAGGAGCCTAAATGGGACCGGCTAATGGAGGCCTGGGAGAAGATAGAGGGTGTACAGGAAATGGGAGAGCCAGTAAGGCTGAGTAAAGGAGCTCTTGTTATTAAAGTAAAAAACAGCGCATATCTTCAGATGCTGAATATGCGCCGCGAAGAGATAACGCAGTGTCTTAATAAATCGATGTCGGGTGAAATAAAAAACATAAGGTTTCAGGTAAGTTAAAGGAGGCTATTAATGGCTGACAATCAAGGCAAATATACCGCTGATAATATAAAAGTAATGGAGGGGCTTCAGGCCGTACGGAAACGTCCGGCTATGTATATAGGATCCACAGGGGACGAAGGCCTTCATCATCTTGTTTATGAAGCGGTTGACAACTGTATTGACGAGGTTCTTGCGGGGCATTGTTCAAATATAAGCGTAGTGATAAAAGCCAACGGGAGTATTTCCGTTATTGATGACGGACGCGGAATCCCCGTTGATATGCATAAAAAATATAAGAAACCGGCACTTGAAATAATAATGACAAAACTGCATGCCGGAGGTAAATTTGACCACAAGGTATACCAGGTTTCCGGTGGACTTCACGGCGTAGGTATTTCCGTAGTAAACGCTCTTTCAGAATGGCTTGAAGCTGAAGTTGCAATTGACGGGCAGAAATATTCACAGCGGTTTGAGCGCGGCAAGCCTGTTACAAAGTTGCTGAAAAAAGGTAAAACAACTGAGAAAGGAACCACCGTAACTTTTAAACCTGATGCTGAAATATTTTCAACTACGGCATTCAGTTTTGATACGCTTTCCAGAAGGCTCAGGGAGCTGGCGTTTCTTAATGCGGGCACAAACATAAGCATAATAGATGAGGCTTCTGATAAATCCCACACGTTTCATTATAAGGGAGGAATAGTTTCATTTGTTAAGCATTTAAACAAGGGGAAAGAGCCGCTCCATAACGAGCCTATATACATAAATCATCAGCAGGATGGCATTATCCTTGAAATTGCAATATAATATAACAGCGGTTACGCTACAAGCCTCTTTTCATTTGCCAACAACATTAATACTAGGGAAGGAGGCACCCATCTGAGCGGATTTAAGACAGCTCTGACTAGGGTTGTCAATATGTATCTTAAGGGTTACACCAAAGATGACGCACAGGTTTCCGGAAATGATACTCAGGAAGGCCTGACGGCGGTTATCAGCGTCAAACTTCCGGAGCCTCAATTTGAAGGGCAGACAAAGACCAAGCTTGGAAATTCAGAAGTAAAAGGAATAGTAACGTCAATAGTAAATGAAAAACTGAGCGAATTTTTTGAAGAAAACCCGTCAACGGCGAAAAAAGTCATCGAGAAAGTGATATCGGCTTCCCGCGCAAGGCAGGCGGCCCAGAAAGCAAGAGAACTTACAAGAAGGAAAAGCGCTCTGGATGTCTCTACGCTTCCCGGAAAACTTGCGGACTGCATAGACCGCAATCCGGGAAACTGCGAGATCTACCTGGTAGAGGGAGACAGTGCGGGCGGTTCCGCAAAAATGGGAAGAGACAGAAATTATCAGGCAATTCTTCCTCTTAAGGGAAAAATTCTTAATGTTGAAAAATCAAGACTGGATAAAATCCTTCGCAACGATGAAATCAGGGCAATAATAACCGCACTGGGCTGCGGTGTCGGAGATGAATTCAATATAAAAGACCTGAGATATTATAAAACCATAATAATGACTGATTCGGATGTAGACGGAGCGCATATAAGAACGCTTCTGCTTACTTTCTTTTACCGCCAGATGACAGAACTCCTTGAAGGCGGCTACATTTACATAGCCCAGCCTCCCCTTTATATGGTAAAAACCAGTCCTAAAAAAGGTAAATATATACAGAAAGAAAACCAGCTTGCCGAGTATCTTATTAAAAGAGGAATAAAGGAAGTCACTATAACAAAAAATAATTCAGGAAAGAAAGAAATTATAGAGGATGCCGGGGAGATAAGAGAAATCCTGAAACTTGTAGAGCACCATAAATCTCTTATGAAAAGAGCGGAAAGAAAAGGCTTTTCGGAAGACGAAATAAAAAAACTTGACCCGGAAAAACTTCCTTTATACAGAGTTATAGATAAAGAAGAAGAGGAACATATACTTTATTCGGAAGAAGAACTAATGCATTTTAAACAGGACTTCTTTAAGGATATAGATGACGATATTACTGAAGATGAAGGGCTTAAAATAATAGATCTCTGGGAGCTGGAGCAGATAATTGAATGTCGCGGAAAACTTGAAAAGAGGAAAATACTTTTTGACGGTTCCGGGTATAAAGTGCAGTGGGGTACAAGCGAAGAGATAGAAACCGATAATATATATGGAGTTCTTGACGCTATCAAAAACAAGGGAAGTAAAGGAATAACAATACAGAGATACAAGGGTCTTGGAGAAATGAATCCCGATCAGCTCTGGGAAACAACTATGGATCCCGAAAAGAGGCGTCTTGTAAAAGTCAGGATGGAGGACGCCGTTGAAGCCGATAAAACTTTTACCACACTTATGGGAGATGCTGTAGAACCTCGCCGAAATTTTATACAGGACCACGCTGGCGAAGTAAAAAATCTTGACATTTAAGAAAGAGAGGCCGGAAAATGACAGATAAAGACAAAAATAAAGAAGAAAAAAACGGTAAAACACCCGAACAGGAAGAAATTCAGCCTGAACCCGAAGTTCAGATAGGCAATCTCAATCTCGATACTCTGGAACACAGGGATCTTGAAGATGAAATGAAGGTTTCTTACCTTGATTACGCTATGAGCGTTATTGTCGGCCGTGCGCTGCCGGATGTCCGAGACGGACTCAAACCCGTACACCGCCGCATACTGTATGCCGCAAAAGATATGGGGCTGCTTAACAGTAAACCTTTCAGAAAATGCGCCCGCGTTGTCGGAGAGGTTTTAGGTAAGTATCATCCGCACGGAGACAGGGCCGTTTATGATGCTATGGTAAGAATGGTTCAGGATTTTTCATTAAGATATCCCCTTATGGATGGTCAGGGTAACTTTGGATCAATAGACGGCGACAATGCGGCAGCCATGCGTTATACAGAAATACGTATGTCGAAAGCTGCTTCTGAAATGCTTGCAGACATTGATAAGGAAACGGTTGATTATCTTCCAAACTTTGACGGTTCTATGATGGAGCCTTCTGTGTTGCCGGCTAATTTCCCCAATCTTCTTGTCAACGGTTCTGCCGGAATTGCCGTGGGAATGGCCACTAATATTCCTCCTCATAATCTCAAGGAAGTCAATGACGCCCTCGAATCAATGATAGAAGATCCGGATATTACCGTAAAAGAGCTTATGAAACATGTAAAAGCTCCGGATTTTCCTACCGGCGCGCTTATATGCGGCCGTGAGGGTGTGGTAAAGGCCTACCAAACAGGTAGGGGTTCGGTTGAAATGAGGGCGAAAGTAAGCAAGGAGGAACTTTCCCATAACAAAACAGCGCTTATTGTAAACGAGCTTCCTTACCAGGTCAACAAGGCTTCTGTTATTGAGAATATTGCCAGCCTTATAAGAGATAAAAAGATAAAGGGAATAACCGATCTTCGTGATGAAAGTGACCGTACAGCAATGAGAATTATGATTGAGCTTTCATCCAAATCCAACTCCGATGTTGTTTTAAACCAGCTTTATAAACATACAGCTCTGCAGAGACGTTTCGGCATTACTATGATAGCGCTGGTTGACAACGAACCCCGCGTACTGAATCTCAAGGAAATGCTTTTCTATTTCCTTGAACACCGACGCGAGATGATCAGAAAAAGTACCGCCTACGACCTGAAGCAGGCCCAGGCCCGGGCTCACATAGTAGAAGGACTTAGGATTGCTCTGGAAAATCTTGATGATGTAGTAAAGACTATCAGAGCGTCTTCTGACAGGAAAGAAGCGGAAGAAAAGCTTATTAAAAAGTTTGCCTTGAGCCAGAAACAGGCTGAGGCCATACTTGATATGCGTCTTCACCGCCTTACTTCTCTTGAAAGAGAAAAACTTGAAGAAGAGTACAAGGACCTTATAAAAAAGATAGAAATGTGCAAAGCAATCCTTGCAAGCCCCAAAAAGGTCGACGCCATAATCAAAGACCAGGTGAAAGCTGTCAGTGAAACTTACGGAGACAAAAGGCGTTCCGAAATAACTGCAGCTGCCGGAGATATGAGCATAGAAGACCTGATAAAGGAAGAGGATATGGTGGTAACCATCTCCAATGCTGGCTACATAAAACGCCTTCCTCTGGCTACGTACCGGGCACAGCGCCGGGGCGGACGGGGCGTAAAAGGCATGGCAACCAAAGAAGAAGATTTTCTTGAGGATATTTTTATAACTTCATCCCATTCCTACATGCTGTTTTTTACCAGTAAAGGAAAAGTGTACTGGCTTAAAGTTTACGAAATACCTCTTGCCGAACGGCACGCTAAGGGCAAGGCAATTATAAATCTGCTCGAGCTGGATCAGGATGAAAAAGTTACTGCCCTAATAGCTGTCAGGGACTTTGAAAAAACCGAGGGAAGTTATCTTATAATGGCAACCGAAAACGGAATAGTTAAAAAGAGCGAAGTAAAAGCTTATTCCAGACCCCGAAAAGGAGGCATAATAGCCATTACTATTGATGATGATGACCGCCTTATTGACGTGCAGCAGACCAGCGGGGAAGACGACATAATGCTCACAACCGAAAAAGGAATGGCCATAAGGTTTTGCGAAAAAGATGCCCGGCCAATCGGGAGAACGTCAAGGGGAGTAAAAGGTATAGATCTCAAAAAAGGAGACAGTGTTGTGGGGATGAGCGTAGTTGCTGACAGTGACAGCCTTCTTACAGCCTGTATAAACGGATACGGGAAACGCACCCTTGTTGAGAGATACAGAAGGCAGAAACGAGGCGGGAAGGGAATAAAGAATATAATTACATCAACTAGAAACGGCAATGTTGTTGCAGTCCGCAAGGTAGATATAGAAGACGATATAATGCTTATAACTAAAAACGGCATAATAAACCGCCAGAAAGTAAAAGAGATACGGGCAATAGGGCGCAATACCCAGGGAGTAAGGCTGCTTAAGCTTGATTCCGAGGACTCCCTTGTTTCTGTTGCCAGAATAGCCAGAGAAGACATAGTTGATAATGACTGAGCCCTTCCGGGAGCTTTCCCATACTGCCGATGCGGGAATAGAGGCTTTCGGGAAAACTATTGAAGAGGCTTTTTCAAATACTGCTCTTGGAATGCTTAAAATTGCCGGCGTTGCCGGAACAGTGCCGGATAAGGAAAAAACGTTTTCCGTTTCCGCTCCCGACAGGAGCGCACTGCTTATTGATTTTTTGAATGAAATACTTTTCATAATTAACGCTTCCGGCTGGAATCCGGCCTCTGTTAAATGTATTATTTCAGGGAACAGCCTTAAGGCAGTTCTTAAGGGTTCTGAAGATCAATCCGTCCCGGACAGGGAGATAAAGGCTGCCACATACCACGGGCTTGAGGTTTCTGAAGAAAACGGGAAATGGAAAACTACAGTTTTTTTTGACCTGTAAAATGACAGAAATAAAAAAACAGGGTAAATATGAATACATAATTACAAAGCGCGGCAATATGCTTACGGATGCCGTTATTTTCGCCTCGGAGAATATGCTCAGGCACATTTTATCCGATAAAGCCCATCTCCAGATAATAAATGTAGCAGCCCTCAAAGGGATAGTAGGACCTGCCGTTGTAATGCCTGATATACATTATGGCTATGGATTTCCGATAGGCGGCGTGGCGGCATTTTCCACAGAAGAAGGAATTATTTCACCGGGCGGAATAGGGTATGATATAAATTGCGGTGTTAGGCTTATGCGGCTAAATATCAACTTTTCAGATATTTCCTCCCGGGATATCGAACAGTTTCTCTCTTTGATGTATAATAAGATACCCTCCGGGGTAGGAGGTCAGGGAACTCTCAAGCTTGGAAGAAAGAACATTGAAGGGGTACTTACAGAAGGCGGCTGCTGGGCTGTAAAAGAAGGGTACGGACTGGATAGCGACACGGAAAATACCGAAGAGGGAGGCTGTCTTGAAGGCGCCGATCCTGCTGAAGTTTCTCAGAGGGCAAAAGAACGGGGATTAACACAACTGGGGACCCTGGGAGCGGGAAATCATTTCCTTGAAATACAGCATGTTTCCGAGATTTATGATGAGCAGTCCTCTTCTGATTATGGAATCCGCAGGGGTCAGATGACAGTAATGATACACAGTGGGTCTCGGGGTCTCGGGTTTCAGGTATGTGAAGACTACCTTAAAGTAATGAGGTCCGCATCAGCCCGTTACGGTATTAAACTTCAGGACAGACAGCTTGCCTGCGCACCGCTCAGATCTCCCGAAGGAAATAAATATTTCAAGGCAATGCAGTGCGCGGCCAACTATGCCTGGGCAAACAGGCAGGTTATGGCTCATCGCGTCCGTCTTTGCGCAAAAGCAGTTTTTGGCAGCAGCACCTCTGTTGACCAGGTCTATGATGTCTGCCATAATGTAGGGAAAATTGAGAAACAGAAGGGCCGTGAGCTTTTGGTTCACCGCAAGGGAGCAACGCGCGCTTTTGGACCTGGAAGAAAAGAAATACCAGAAAGATACCGCCGGGCAGGTCAGCCTGTAATAGTTCCCGGGACAATGGGTACATCTTCTTTTCTTATGAAGGGAACTGAAAAGGCTATGGATATGAGTTTTGGTTCTACGGCTCACGGTGCCGGCCGCATGTGGTCCCGAAGCCAGGCTCTCCGGAACCTTCGCGGCGGAGCCGTCAAGAAAGAGCTGGATGACAAAGGAATTTTCCTGATGGCAAAGAGCTTCAAGACTGTTGCAGAAGAAGCGCCTCAGGCTTACAAGGATATTTCTGAAGTTGTTCAAGTATGTCATGGCGCCGGACTCTCAGGAAAAGTTGCCAGGCTTCTGCCGGTGGCGGTTATGAAAGGGTAAAAATATGCTTGATATAAATGAAATAAGAAAAAACTCTTCAGGGGTTATTACAATTCTTGCAAAACGTGGTGAAGATTTTTCTGATAAGATAGGGCAGATTAAAAAAATGGACTCTCTCTGGCGCTCGGACCTTCTTGAAATGGAAGAAATAAGAAGGGAAAAAAATACAGTATCGGAAGAAATAGGAAAACTTAAAAGAGAAGGAACCGACACATCAGAAATTATAGCTCAGATGCAGGAAGTTTCCTTGAGGGAAAAGGAGATTAAGAAAAAGGTAGATGAAACCCGAGCCGCGATAGACCGCGAAATGCTCATGCTTCCCAATCTTCCGGAAGATAGCGTTACCGCGGGCAATAAAATAGTCCGTGAAGAAGGAGAAAAGAAAAAGTATGATTTTGAGGTTCTGCCTCACTGGGAGGCGGGAAAAATACTGAAGATAATTGACTTTGAAAAGGCTGCGGTTTTAAGCGGATCCCAGTTCCCGCTTTTATGCGGAGAAGGCGCATTGCTTGAGAGAGCTCTTATCAGTTTTATGCTTGATGTTCATATTGAGCAGCACGGTTATCTTGAGATTATGCCTCCTTACCTTGTCAGAGAAGAGTCAATGATCGGTTCCGGCCAGTTCCCGAAATTTTCCGAAGAAAGCTATGTGACCGTTAAAGACGGACTTTCCCTTATACCTACAGCGGAAGTTCCGCTGGTTAATATGGTAAGAGAAACAATATTATCAGCAGATGAACTTCCTTTGAAATATACTGCCTTCACATCCTGTTTCAGGCGCGAAGCCGGGTCTTACGGACAGGATACAAAAGGGCTTATAAGAAACCACCAATTTAACAAGGTAGAACTGGTAAACATAACAACCCGGGAAGATTCATCCAGGGCCCATAGTGAGCTGCTTGCCGAATCCGAGAAAATACTTAAACTTCTGCAGCTTCCTTACAGGGTACTTGAACTCGGAAGTGACGATATGGGTTTTGCAGCAGCAAAAACTTATGATCTGGAAGTCTGGATGCCCGGTGAGAAAAAATGGAGAGAGGTGTCATCCTGTTCCAACTGTCTTGATTTTCAGGCAAGGCGCATAAATGCCCGTTACAGAACTGCGGAAGGTGAGATTAATTATGCCCATACACTCAACTCATCAGGGCTTGCGGTAGGAAGGATATTCGCAGCTATCGTCGAAAATTTTCAAACCGGTGAAATAAATGTTAAAATACCCGAAGTTCTTCAGCCTTATATGAAAGGCAGAAAAATAATAAAAAGGCCCGATAGCACCGGGTAAACGGAGGGATGGCAGAGTGGACGAATGCGGCGGTCTTGAAAACCGTTGACCTTTTGCGAGGTCCGTAGGTTCGAATCCTACTCCCTCCGCCAATTGAAAAAAATAAAATTTTTGGTTAAATATAAAGAGTCTTTTAATTACGGAGAGGTACCCAAGTGGCTGAAGGGGGTGGTTTGCTAAACCACTAGCAGGCGCTTTACGCCTGGCCCGGGTTCAAATCCCGGCCTCTCCGCCAGTTTTTCAGAGCTGAGCCCGGATAACAGTGATACAGCTGTTTTCTCCGGGCGGCTTTATGGGGATGTAGCTCAGCTGGGAGAGCGCAACGTTCGCAACGTTGAAGTCGGGGGTTCAAGTCCCCCCATCTCCACCATTTGATTGTACAATATCTCATTAGGAGGATTTAAATGTCATATCTGGTTCTTGCCAGAAAATACCGGCCGCTTAAGTTTTCAGATGTGATCGGTCAGGAACATATTACAAAAACCTTAAAGAATGCCATAAAAGATAGCAAGATAGCCCATGCCTATCTTTTTTCGGGTCAGCGGGGAATTGGAAAAACTACGACTGCCCGCATACTGGCAAAAGCGGTGAACTGTAAAAAGGCTTCGGGTCAGGAGCCTTGCGGCAGCTGTGACATATGCCGTGAAATTGATAATTCTTCGTCAGTTGACATAATTGAAATAGATGCAGCCTCCAACAGGGGCATTGATGAGATGCGCCAGCTCCGGGAAAACATAAAGTTTGCGCCCGCCTCGTGCAAATACAAAGTCTATATTATTGATGAAGTCCATATGCTTACCACCGAAGCCTTTAATGCTATGCTTAAGTCCCTTGAAGAGCCTCCTCCACATATTATATTCATAATGGCTACAACAGAGCCCGACAAGGTGCCTAATACTATTTCTTCCAGGTGTCAGTCTTTCAGCTTCAGGCCGATAGGCGAAGAAAAAATTATAGAAGCGCTCAAGGAGATAGCTTCCCTGGAAAAGACCAAGTACGAAGAGGAAGGAATTCGCATGATAGCCCGTTCCGCAGGCGGGTCTATGCGGGATGCACAGAGTATAATGGATCAGGCTCTTTCTTACGGTTCAGGTAAAATAACTGCAGAAGAAATGGCTGATTTGCTGGGAATTATACCGGGAAGGTTCCTTTTCAAACTATCTGGCTATATTAAAGATGAAA
>PWOI01000181.1 GCA_003557485.1 Elusimicrobiota bacterium
ATATGGTGGCGGGGGTCAGAATCGAACTGACGACACCCTGATTTTCAGTCAAGTGCTCTACCGACTGAGCTACCCCGCCACCGATAAGTGAGAATACTTATACAAATATATGCTTATTTTGTCAATTATGCCTTTTCTTTTCACGGAAACCTCAAGGAGTTCACCATTTTTTCTTACGCTTACCGTGGCGTCTTTCATGCGTTCCCAGGTATGGTTTAAAGGAATCTTCAAGCACATTGAGCATATTCTTAGTAATATGCATAGAGGTATAAAAAGCAAAAGCGTCAAGAGATATTATAGCATTTATAGTAGCGTCTTTGACCAGCATCTTATTAAGCTTATCGCAGAAATACCTGTTAAGAGTACTGACGTCATTAAATATATTTACAAGATCATTGAAATTCCAATCAGGCTCACCTCCCCATTTTTCAACGAAATACTGCGCAAGGAGATACATTGTAAGCACCCTGTACTTTCTTTCCCTTAAATTCGCAAACGGAAGATGGATACGAACCATTGGTTTGAGTTTTGACAGTATAGGACAACCGGTAGATACCATAAGTATCCCTATAAGCGCCTTTATTCCGTCATGAAGAGAAGTTTTCTTGTAAAACTGACCCGACTCAGAATCTATGTATACATCTACTATTTCCATTGATTCTGAATTCCGAAACTCCTCTATCACATCCGCGATCTGAATAATTACCGGACAGTAGGTGTTTTTTTCGGAATCAAGGGTGCAATTAGGGCACTTGAAATTTTCAAGAAGACCCCAGTCAGGGTATTTATAATGCTTGTTTTCTATAAGATCAAGAGTCTGATAATCAAGCCGGACAATAAATTTTTTCTCGGTCTTATCTTCAAAAGCAAACCTGTACTTGTAAACTATATCTTTTTCTGTTTTTTTATTACTCATAAAGTTCAGATATTTTTTTCTGTATTTTTGTGAGTCAGATTATATTATTTTCTATAATGTTTTCAATAGCCGAACACGTTAGGTAACGTAAAGTATTTTGTGTAATTTCGAAATGAGCTCCATTCTCCCAGATACAGTTGAACCTATTGAAGACTGAAAATATTATCCGTTCTACACTTGAGCGATTTTCAAAACAGTTGATTGGCCGGACTCTTCGTCTTACTTCCCGAAACATTCTCTCTATTGAGTTTGTCGCCTTGGTTTTTACATGGTAGTTTTCCGGCTCATCTAAAAATGCTACCAGGTTCTCGTAATCATCTTCTATGCATTTCACTGCGTTAGGAACCAGGTCTCGCCATTTGTTGGCCAAGCTCTTGAACTCGCTCAAAGCTTCCCTTTTGCTTTTGGCATAATATATCTTCCTGGCATCCTTAATACACTCATCATGGTACTTCTTCGGCAATCTAGAAGACACGTTCCGCATTTTATGCGCCCAGCAGCGCTGGATCTTTGCCAAGGGGAATACAAGTTCTACGGCGTTTTTGAGCCCTTTGTTTCCCACTAGGAGAATAGCCCATTTTTTGTTTTCAAGCAAAATTACACAATTGATTATACGTTACCTTCTTTATTCTTTGCTTGCCTTGGAGAAGATTATTCATTATAATTTACTTGGTAACTGTTAAAAATAGAATCCACATATTGAAGGAAACACTCCAGTTTTAAAAGTCAGTTATTTTGAAAAGTATTATTAAAAATGACAAAACCAGTAATTGAATTTATCCATTATCCGAGTTATCAATTTTTGTAATTAAGGGCTGCAATAAAGAAATTGCATAATATTTTTAGAAAAAGAAATTTTATTCTCACAACAGTATTGTTGTTTGTGTTATTTACAGGTTTTATAGTTGCAGCAATATTAAATTTTAAATCTACTCCAAAAAATATCCCATTCCGAACCGAAACATGTAAATCAGACCCATACTTAATAGTTTATTTTGGAGGCACTTTAGACACAAAAAACTTTCCTGTTTTTCTACAGGAAATACTTGATGAAAGCAGCAGAGACAGAATAATTTCTATAATTGACAAAAGTTTTAAAAACTCCAGCAGCTCTTATATTCTGAATCAGCTTCCTCATACCATAGAAAAATATGAGCCTGACATGGTTATTGTTATGGCTGGAATTAATGACTTGAAGGCAAAAGAAAGTTTTCGCGAAAAAAAAATATATCATGAAAGTACTTTCCGCAGTTTGATAAGAATAAAAAGATTCTACCTGGATTCTTTAAGACGCAGGATTGAGAAACTTATTAATACCCAACAAACAGCTGTTTCAGATAAAAGCCCTTTGGAATACTATGAAAAAAGGTTCCCTGACAGAAGTATGAATAAATTTTATGAGACCCAAAACAAATTCAAAAGAGCTCTTATTTTAAACCCCCACAATCACTTGGCATATATTAGTTTAGGGATCCTTTATCGTGACTGGCATCAGTTAAATAGAGCCGAAGCCGCTTTTATGAAAGCTACGGAGCTTGTCCCCGATGATTACCGGGTGTATCTTGAACAAGGAATTCTTTACCGTGTTCAGGGTCGGTTTTCAAAGGCGGAAAGTGCATTTATCAAAGCAGCGGAAATAAACCCTGGTAATTATAGGGTTTTTTTTGAAAGGGGTTTGTTATGCCTTGAACGCGGTTTATATGAAGTTGCGGGAGAGTTTTTCAGAAAAGCTGTTTCATTAAACCCGAACAGTTATCGGGCGAATGTCCAATCGGGTATTATAGCCCGCGAAATGAAAAAATATGAAGATGCTGAATCATTGTTTTTGAGGGCAATTAAATTAAATCATAATGAGTACCGGGCTCTCCTTGAGTTAGGTCTGCTTTATAAAAAATGGGAGCGTCCTATAGAAGCAGAAATGTTTTTAAAACGGGCTGTTGAACTTTATCCTGTAGGGCACAGGCTTTACTTAGAGCGAAGTACCGCCTACCGTAACAGGGGGCGCATAGAAGAGGCGGAAGGTCTTCTTGAAATCGCAATCAAGATTATTCCTGAGACATTAGGACCGCATCTGGAACTGGGAATACTTTATCGCAATCAGGGACGTTTTTCAGAAGCGGAAGAACTTATCCTGAATTTTAAAGAATTAATTCCTGAATACTACATGGCATACGCAGAACTTGGGTGGCTTTACTGGCGCCGGGGCCGGTTTGAAGAGGCTGAATTGCTTTTTAAAAAAGCCCTACAAAGCAATCCTGAACTTTCCCGGGCATATTTTGAGAAAGGCCGGCTTTATGAGACTTTGGGACGTTTAGCTGAGGCGAAAATCGCACTTAGAAAAGCAGTCTCTCTTAACCCTGAAAACGAGCAGGCTTATCTTGCTTTGGATAAACTTTTCAGCGCGCCAAACCCTGTAGAATTTATAAATGGAGAAGAGCCGGATATAACAGTCAAGAACTATAAGAGTATTAAAACTAAGCTTGCGAACAGGGGCATAGTTTTTATATGCATGCAGAATCCAATGCTAAATATCGAATCGTTTAAATCTATATTTGAAAGTGATTGCGAGAGTGTTATATTTATTGACAGCGGAAATATCTTTTGGGATGCCTTAAAGGATGAAAGAAACTCGGATTATCTTATAGACACACATAGGTGGAAATTCGAACATCGTACAGCTAAAGGCCAAAGGGCTCTTGCCGAGTATGTTGCGGGCGTAATCTTGAAAATCGCAGATTCAGACAAAGATAAAAACTAATATAGGTGAGATGCATAATTAAAGAATTAATAAGAATATGTCAAGCGATAATAAAGAATTAAAAAAGAATATAATTAAAGCCGGATTGGTTTATCTGGTTTTGATATCGGCGGCATATTTCCCAATTGTATTCTGCAACAGGACACTGTCTATCGCTTCACGTTACCCATGGTTTAGGGGAGATAAATCACAGGAATTATTTGTTGAGTCTGATCTGCCCAATACTTTTAATGTAGACATTGCCCATCCGGCAGCTTACGAAGAGGTGCTGGATGTTTTTATAGGCAACCAGCTGAGAAAGGGTAAAATTCCGTTATGGAATCCTTTTCTGGGGTGCGGCATGACAATGATAGGACAATTCAGCACCCGGCTTATATTCCCTTTCCAGATGCTGCAGAATATATGCGGCTGGAACTGGCGAGATTTTTTTCTTCTTTTTAGGATATTTGCTGCTGCCATGGGTGTTTTTATTTTTTTAAAGGTTCTTGGACTCGGTTTTTATTCTTCCCTATCAGGAGGATTAATGTTCGGTCTTTCCGGCACAATGACCATTATGTTGACTCTTACTGAAATGAGCAATAACTCAATGATCTTACCTTATCTCTTGCTATTCAGTGAACTTCTTAACCGTAAACCTGCATTCAAAAATGTAGCTTATTTAAGTATAGCAACCGCCCTTCTTATCCTGGCCGATCAACCGGAGGTCTCTTTTTACGCGCTTATTCTTGTTGTCTCATACTATATTTTCAGAATGAGAGCTTTCAAAGACGGCATATCAGGAAAAAAAAGGGGGGGGTGTTTAATCTCTTCAATGTTGCTGGGATTGATCATTTCATCTCCTTTGTTTATACCTTTTCTAATCAACCAGGGGGCATATTATCATCTTCATCCACCCGGAGGCACTATGGGGGTTCAAGCCCCCACTCCTATCACAAATCTTATAGGTATAGTATTCCCGAGTTTTATGAGGTGGCGGGTTCCGGCATCATCTTTTACTATGAACTTTGGTTGGGATTATCTGGCCGGTTACACCGGAGCCGCTGCTGTTTTTTTTATATTGGCCGGATTTAAGAAAAAATGGTGGGGTTACGGAACATACCTATTTTTTTTGATTTTCGGAACCGTAATACTTTTGAAAAACATAGGGTTTCCTGTTATAAGCTGGATAGGGTATCTTCCGGTATTTGATCAGGTATGGACACCCCGCTGGGCGGGTCCTGCTTGGAATATATCCCTTGTTATTGCAGCAGCGATGGGGCTGGAGGCTGTATTATGTTATAATAAAAAACAACCTTCTCAAAATATAATAACCCCTTCTATTAATTCTTTATCATTATGTTTGGGAAGCATTGCCATAGCATCAGGGTTTGCAACAAGCGCAGCAATTTGGACTTTCGGTATACTGCCTGTGAATATTTTAAGTTTTGCTGTAGCGATCAGATGGCTTTTCTTTGTTGCAGGTTTAGTTCTTATTGGTTTTGCGATCAGGAAAATGAAGTACTATTACATATTTCTATGTATTCTCTTATATCTTATCTTGGCTTTCATAGAATTTCCTTTTTCATTGCTTCAGGTTGGCGCTATTAATATTTTTGATATTTCTGACCCTTTTGTACACCTGTCCGTATTGATGGGCATGCTTGAAGCTGTTCTTGCCGGCATAGGAATTCCATTTATCCTTCTTCTGCTTTTAAATAAAGAATACCGTAACATTGAAGAGAAAGGATTTATAATAACTGCAGTAATTACATTTGAGTTGTTCTTTAATCTTACTCTTGGGTTTGATGAAACCGCCAGGGCTGTTAGGCTTTTGATATATACTGTGCTTTATGCGGTTTTTATTTTATATGCTATAAAAAAAGATAACTCCCTAAAACGCGGGAGGATTGCTTTTATTTCTGCAGTCGGGTTAATACTTACAGGTTATATAGGCTCAGGATCTTTACCTGAGAGAGATAAGCCCTTTAAGTATCCCTCAGCACTAAGTGATTATGACGGGATTTCACGTGTTATGGGAATACAAGGCGTAACATTCCCCAACTCTGCGGCAATTTACGGTATAAAAGATATTAAATCAATAGTAAGCACCTCTATAGAAAGGTTTCAGCTTTTTCAGGATTACTGTCTTTCCGTTATTCCTCAAGGAAAATATAAGAGCCTATGGTTTACGGGTGTGTTTGACAAAACAACAGGGCTGGATATATCGGATAATATAAGAGAAAGAAGCAGTTATTATTCTCTTGCCGGAATAAGCAGTTATCTTTCATCCCAATACGAGGAATTACCTGATACAATTCTGGCTGAAGACGGTGTTATGAAAAGATACAAAAACCTGTCAGTTATGCCCAGAGCTTTTATTGTATCCGACTGGTCTTTCTCCGATTCCCCTCATTCTTCGTTAGACTGGATGCTTCGTAATCCTGATAACTTTCATAACAAGGCTGTAATAGAAAACATATATAGCGATATTCCCGGCCTTCCGGAAGAAATTAAGGAAGAGTTGGATTATGAGATAGAATTTCTGGATTACGGGCTGAATTCAGTAACTTTGAAGGTGCGTTCTTCTTCAGCGGGGCTTCTTGTTCTCACTGATACTTTTCATCCGGAATGGGTTGCCAGAATAAACGGCATAAAACAACGAATATACCCCGTAAACCTGAGTTTCAGAGGGGTTTTTATTGAGCCCGGAATAAATAAGCTGGAGTTCAGATATGAACCTAAAAGTTTTTACATACCTTTATTTATATCAATACTTACTCTATGCGGTATACTGGCCGCTATGCTCATAAGTCATTCAGTTGAAAAGCATAAAAGATTTAAGAAATAAAAGTGGCTGTGCATATCCTCTTATGTTCGAAACTGGGCAGTTAATAAATCCAAAGAATAAATACTGCCGCTACGCTAACGCTCCGCTCTTCGCTGTCGCTCATCACTCCGTGCAAATGGCAAATGGAAATGCACCTTGCGCGGCAAATAAAAATGCACCTTTTTCAGAAAACAAAAAAATGGCTTACTCCTCCTTTTCTTTCTGAATCCGGTACGACTTCCCGCTCAAA
>PWOI01000160.1 GCA_003557485.1 Elusimicrobiota bacterium
AAGACCCGCGCCTCCTCATCCTCGACGAAGCCACAAGCGCCCTCGACTCCGAGTCGGAACAAGCCATCCAACAAAGCATCGAGCAGCTTAAAGGGAAAACCACCGTCGTCATCATCGCCCATCGGCTCTCAACGATTCGGAACGCCGACATCGTCTACGTTCTGGAGGACGGGGCCATCGTCGAACAGGGCAATTACGAAGAACTCGCCTCCCGCAGCGGCTCCCATTTCAGCAGAATGGTGGCGTTGCAGACGCTGTGAAGTGGGAGAATCGGCATGACTCTGGTTAGGCTACCAGGCGAATCTGGAGGACGGTGAACAACCGTAAAAAATGGAATTATATTATTTCAAAAAGCCGAATTTTGGAGATGCGCTGAATCCCTGGCTCTGGCCGCAACTTGCACCTGGGATGTTTGCACAGGGCGGTGACCCTCTATTTATCGGAATTGGCACCTTGCTGAACCAGAGGCTTCCGACGAATCGGTCCAAAGTGGTCTTTGGTTCTGGAGTGGGTTACGGGGATCCACCCAAAATCGACGAGTCGTTCGAGATAATCTGTTTACGAGGACCGCTCAGCGCTGCCGTTCTCGGCGTGCCTTCCGAATTGGCCTTGACCGATCCTGGTTTGCTGGTCAGAGCGGTGCCAGCCAAACCTGCCGAGAATTCGCATGTGTCGATCTCGTTCATGCCACACTGGGAAAGTCTCAAGTCGACCGATTGGGCGGCTGCGTGTAACACGTATGGGATTGGGTTCATCAATCCTACGCACTCTGTCGAGACAATCATCGGTCAGATTCGAGCGTCAGAACTCTTGCTTGCGGAAGCGATGCACGGCGCTGTGATCGCAAACGCTTTTCAAATACCATTTGTCCCTGTTGTGCTTCATGATTTTATTCTTCCGTTTAAATGGGAGGACTGGTGCCGTTCAGTTGGATGCACCTACGACCCCATACGTCTCAAGCCGCTCATTCGACATGACTGGAGCTTGCCGTCCAGGATTTACAGAAAAATAGGGCCACTTCTCTTCCTTGCAGGATTGAAGAAGAGACTCCGCAGATCTCGACCACAGGTGAGTTGTCCAAAACTATTGAACGAACTCGAAGCTCGGTTGCTTGAGCAGCTGGAACTGCTGGCTGCAAGAAATGGTTCAATGTGAACGATTGCACGGTTGATAGCTTGAACAGGGATTGCAGTACACGCTCCAAGAGTTCGTTGGTTAAGCCCTGCGGAATTTCGGTGGTCGTGCCCGTGTTTGACTGCAATGCCTTTTTATTCGCATGCCTTGGGACCATTTTCGAGCAGACGCGGCCTCCCCGTGAGGTGTTTTTTGTCGATGATTCAAGTTCGGATAACTCTCTAACAACTCTTCGGAATCTTGAACAGAAATATTCCGAGACCGTTTCTGTGGTCGCGCTTCCTGAAAACCAGGGTCCCTCTCATGCGCGCAATCGGGGGATGGAGCGCGCCCGAGGCGAGTGGATCGCATTCTTGGATGCGGATGACTTGTGGGAGCCGGATCATCTGGAGAGCTTGCTGGAACGGGCGGCCGAAACGGGTGCCTCGGTGGTATATTCCGGTTTGATTGTGCGCGATGCAATCACCGGGCGGCAACTGGGGGAGAGCGACCTTCACGAACACACGGACATTCCGGAAGCGCTGTATCGGACAAGCTTTATCATGCCGTCCCAAGCGATGATGCGGCGTTCTCTGTTGGAGCGGGGCGCTCGTTTCGACGAGCGGATTCGCCACGGCGAGGACGCCGACTTCTGGATTCAGCTCGCTGAAGCGGGAGCCGAATTTTCATGTACGCATCGAAAGACGTGCATCTACCAGAAACGCGGAAAAACTCCCTCGCAGGATTCGGAGAAGATTGCGACGGCGGCGGCGTATCGATATGCAAAGTACAGAAAGTACGACCGTCTTTCGTCTCGTGAGTTGATGCGTCAAGCCGCCCGCCAGCGTTGGATTGCTGCACGCCTGTCCTGGCGAAGAGATCCCCTGCGTGCGCTGCGGCATCTCGTCTGCGTGGTGACCGGAAAGCATGATTTTCTTTAGGATATGGCTTCGAAGTTGTTAAAAAAACTGACGACTCGCCCGGTCTGGGTGTGGGAGCGGAACCGCCCGTACCCGGTGCGCCGGGAGTGGAGGAACCTCCCTTCGCTCGCATGCCACGAGGAGCGAGACGTGACGCTTGCCGTGCTGACGACTCCTCGTGCGTTGCCCGAGGCGGTCTGGAGTGTGTGGAGCTGGATGCGCTTTGTAGCCCAAACCTGTGCCGCCCGAATCGTGATCGATGGCGATTGTGATTTTGGTGAATCTGCAGCGGTACAATCCGTTCTCCCAGGTGTCCAGATTGATCCGGCCGGTACGCTGACGCGGTCCCTGAAGGCTTTGTATCCCGGGTTGCGTGAATTCGCCGATACACACCCTCTCGGCACGAAACTCGTTTTGACTTTGGCGCTCCAAGCTGAATCCGATCTGCTGTACTCCGATTCCGATGTGCTTGTGTTCAACAATCCGCAGATCCTGGCGACGCGAATTACCGGACGGGTCCCTTCCTATAACCAGGAGGAGCATTCCACTTCCTACGATCCGGCAATGATCGCCGCAGGCGAACGCACCGGAATGAGACCGGCCGATCGCGTGAACAGCGGGTTGTTCTTTCTCCCGCGTCAATCGATTCCCCTGGAACGCGCCGAAGTCCTGATTCGGGAGTGGAGACCGGGTGGGCACTCGTGGTTTAGCGAACAGGCAGCAATGGCCTTGTTGCTGAATGAGATTGGTGGAGATCCGCTGCCGGCGAATACGTATGTCGTGAGCAACGCCCGCCAATTCTGGTGGCAGAAGGATGTCGACTACGACGCGATTCACACGCGACATTTTACGGGTCCGACGCGGCATCTTCTATACTCCAAGGGATTGCGGTATCTGCGCCAAACGATAGCCGGAAGCTCGGGCACGAACCCAAAACCTGCCGGCATTATGAAGAACTAGGGTCCCAATGTCTTCGAGGGGGATTTATATTATTGCAAACACAAGGAGCGAGCCGCTTTGCCGCAACCTTGTGTATTCAATTCGGACAAGTGGATGCCACCTTCCCATCGTATTGATTCCATTCGGAGGCACGCCGGTGCGGGACTCTGCGGTCCTCGCAGAAGTCGACCAGATGGAACCCGGGGACTTCTCATCCGAGGCCCGAGCGTTCGTCGATGAATTACCGCAGATTCTCACCCGGTGTCCATCCGGCTTTCTTCGGCGTTTTCTCGCTTTCTTCGGCCCTTTTGACGAGTTCATCTACACCGATAACGACATCGTTGCGCTCATGAACTGGGAGATTTTGTTCGAGATGCTCGGTCCGAACGATCTACTCAATGCGGACCGGGAGTTTGCGACGGCGGGACGATACAATTTCACCGACCCGGCGACGGTTGAGCAGGATTTTGGTATTGGAGCGCTTGAACGTGCCGTTACTGCGGGTCACGTCGTAATCCGGAAATCTGAGAAGATGATATCCGATCTGCGTGCGGGACTTGAGTGGATGCGCAAGCACCCGAATGCATGCAAGGCGCACGACCAGACGCTGCTGCATCTTGCAATTCTTAACGGGAGGTGGAAATGCCTGAACCTCTGTAAGCCGCCTCGCAACTGGCTGAGCAGTTGGGCGGGGGATTATGACAACACCCTCGCATTGATTCAGGCGATTCAGGACGGGAACCGGATTTCCCACCTCCATTACTCCGGCCGCGACCCCGGAACGCTCACCGCTCCAATCGACGAGCTTTCCCTCTCGGCTGAACCGAACGCGGGACGGGCGCACCGGCTGGCGTGGGCGATGGGCAAGGAGATTCTCGGCTGGAACTTTTTGAGCTCATACTATCAAAAGGCGCGACGCAGGCTGCGCAGGGCCGGCAGGTGACGATTGCGCCGGATGTAATGACAATATACGGTCTTTCTCTCATGCACATTGCAATAACACTGGTAGAGCGCGATTTTCTTTGCGGTGCGGCGGCACTCTACAACAGCTTGGTGGCGCAAGGATTCACCGGGAGATATATCATTGGGTATCGGGGTGATTCCGATGTGCCAAGCGATCTCTTGCAACGAATGCGCTCTCTGCCGGCAGACCTTCCATCAATCGAATGGGTCGAATTGGATACACCTTGGCACTTCACCAACTATAAGGCGCGATTTATCGCTGACATCTTTACGGCATTCCCGGAAGCTAAATCCGTCACTTACTTGGATCCAGATATCGTGGTTACTTGTCTGTGGGCATGGATTCAATCCTGGAGCGATCACGGACCGGCGCTTTGCGGGGACGTCAACTGGTGGATGCCGCCGGATCATCCAACCCGCCATGAATGGGAACGGCTTTTGAAATCCAAAGGCTTCGAAGTTCATCAACAACTGCATGCTTACTTCAACGGTGGATTCGTGAGTATCAGAAGATCACATCTTGAATTCGTTGAGCGATGGCATAGCCTGATTGAATCGTGTTCAAAAGGATCGGAAATCATAGGTGCGAAAGGTGAAATCCATCAGTTGAGTCGCGGTGGGCGTTCCAGGCCGATCCAGACGCTCGATCAGGATTCCCTGAATTTAACAGCGATGACTTGGGAGGGAAAACTCACGACACTTGGTCCCGACGCGATGGGCTTTTTCGATGGCGGCTGGATCTTTCTCCCCCATGCCTTGGGGCCTGGAAAACCGTGGCAGAAATCGTATTTGCTCTCAGCTCTCAAGGGGGAGCGACTCCGGCGGGTCGATCACGCCTACTGGTTCCATGCATCGGATCCGATTAAATTGAAACCACGCTCCCGTCTGCGCTTGAAGCGGCTCGAGATGAAAGCAGCGGCATTCGTCGGGCGCTTCTACAGCAGGTAATCTACTGTCTATGGATCTGTTGAAAAACAACATCAAACGAATTCTGAGGTGGCCGACTAACGATCACTCCGAGCAAATCCTCGAAGACTTCGGATTTGTATTTGTCCACATCCCGAAAACCGGGGGTACATCAGTTCGCACGGTGCTTCAGGAATACGGTCCTTCGAGTCAAAAGTACCCCAAAGTTGGGAAACATGCCAAAGCTGCGGTTCACCGGGCATCGATTGGGAGACAGGCATGGCGGCGATATCAATCCGTTGCCGTTGTCAGAAATCCATGGGACTGGATGGTCAGTTCCTATCACTGGTGGATCCAAACGGCCGAACGCCATGAGAAACTGCTTCCAATGGCTCGTGCAATCGAGCAACTGGGCTCCTTTTCCGCCTTTGTGAACTCCAGCTACTCCGGTAATTATATAACGTGGTTTGAGGCGCGCGACTATTCGGAATGGATTATTGATACGAATGGCGAGGTGATTGTCAGTCGGATCTTGAGATTCGAGAATCTACACGAAGACTGGATGAAATGCATCGCGGAACTCGAGCTTCCATTTGGTCCGCTACCACATGAAAATAGATCCCAACGGAGAGCCTACCGGGACTACTATGATGACGAGACGGCTGCGCTGGTGGCGGAGAAATTTGCGGACTCAATCAAACGGTTCGGCTATACCTTTGACTGAGACCCTCAACCAGATCGCCTCGCGCTACGACGTAACACCGGTGCCCAAACTCATGCCGCAACAAGTTTGAAAACTCCTGCGCGAAACGCGCAGAATTTGAGGTGAGTAAGGGACTAATGCTTCTAAAACTAATAAAGCTGCGTTGCCATTTGCTGGTCAACGCATTCAGGGAGCTGCCGTATATGTCTGCACTGGTATGCACCTTGTCGTATTTCGGGATATTTGTGCGACGTAGAAAAATAAAGCCACGGTTGCTTGATTATCCGATTCTCCTGCGATCGTGTTCATATGATTATCAGGTGTTCGGAAAGGTATTTCTCTGGAAGGGGTATCGCAACATCTGCACGGGGGATGAAAGATTTATTATCGATGCTGGGGCGAATATTGGTTGCTCTGTTTGTTACTTTGCGGTTTGTGCACCCCAGGCGAGGATTATAGCTATCGAACCCGAGGAGAACAACCATCACTTGCTCTGCCGGAATACATCCAGGATTGCTGAACGTGTAAAATATATCGATAGACCATTAAGCGGAACGCTGGAGCGACATGGAGTTGATAGATCGAGGAATCGCCCGGATGGTTATCGGTTTGTAAAGGATCAAAGCGGAGTAATGATATCTATTACGATTGGTGAGATCCTCAGGTCTGTTGAATGGTGCGATGATATCGACGTGATGAAGGTTGATATTGAAGGCGGAGAATATTCGGTATTTTTGAATGGTGATATATCTTGGCTTGCGAATGTGCGCTACCTCGTATGCGAATTCCACGAGGATTCACGAAAACAAGATGCCATTAATAAAATATTAGAATATGGGTTTTTAAGTCGGAATTTCGGGGAGGATACTCATTTTTGGCGCGAATAGTTGCAGTTTTCGAATATGAATAGTCGCAACACAATCGTAGCGCTTGTTCCAACAAAGAATGAGGCTTATATTATCGATTATGTTATCGACGTAACCTTGAAATTTGCGGACTATGTTCAGACCTCCTGACCTACCCCCCTGCGAAAATGTCCGGTTTGTGCGTGGAAACGGGCCTGGGGCCGGGGAAAGCGAGGTTGGGCTGTGGGAGGGGCTTGACCTCGAAATGCAAGCGCAG
>PWOI01000147.1 GCA_003557485.1 Elusimicrobiota bacterium
ATGAAAATGGAAGAAACAAAGTCTGAAAAAAATGAAAAATTTATGGAGAGAATTGAAGAGGTAAAATTATCGGAGGAATTGGTGGCTCAATGACTTTTACAGAACATTTGGGATTGACTCTGAAAACCTATTCAAAGCACTTCGGAAAAGATAACATCAATATTTTATTTTTCGAGGATTTCATTAATAACCGGAACTTTTTCTTAAAAGAAATAGGAAGATTATTAAGCTTAAAAGAAAAAACAATAAAGAGGAATTTTATGTGGGTGCATCATAAAAGGAAAAAGAAAACTAGCAACGCCTATATAGTAGAATCACCTCAAAATCTTAAACTTTTGGATTTGTCCTATAAAATAAAGATTAAAACTTTAAAAAGTTTGCATAACAAAATTAAGCAAGCTTACGGTGAAAGCAATATAATTACGTCTTTCTTTAGAAAAATCATACTCAGAAACCGAGAGATAGAAATACCTCAGCCTACAAAAAAAGAAAAGGAAATAATTTTAAATATTTTTAGAGAAAACAATTTGAAATTGATAGAAGAATTTAATTTAGATAAAACGAAACTTCACAGGTATAATTATATTTAATAGGCGGCATGTTTTCTTGATTTAAAACTTTATAATAGGGGTGAAATAAAAAACCTAAAATATACATAAACTAGTTGCTCAGCAACGGTGTCTATTATTTGTAATCGCTTCGTATATAAAATGAAATTTAGTGAAAAATCCAACAATTATTTAAAAAAATTAATTACAGGTCAAATAACTTACAAAAAAATTTTTTATTTCCTGAAAAGAAAAATTCAATATACTAATGTATTCTTTTTATTAAAAAATTTCCCTTCGATAAAAGTGAAATTAAAATTTTTTGTGGTAATTCTGGGACACAAATGCACACTCAGGTGTGTTGATTGTGCGAATTTTTGCGCTTTGATGCCGCAAAAATTTTACAATTATACAGATATATGTAACGACATAAAAACTATTGCTGGCATAGCGAAGATTAAAAAACTGCAAATACAAGGAGGGGAACCTTTAGTGTATAATAAATTAAATGATATAATAAAATTTATAGTAAAATTGGATATAGATCAGATACAAATAGCAACAAATGGGAGCAAAATGCTTGATGAAAAGTTGTTGTATACTATTAAAAACAACAATGTGTTGGTTAGGATATCTGATTACAATGTTATAAAAAACAGCGCCGAAAAACTATATAAGCAATGTATTACACATAATATTCCCGTTAAATATCATAAGTTTGTAACAAAAGATTCATATTGGATTGATATGGGGGGGGTAGATAAACAAAGAAACAATAATGATTTTCTGGTGGAAAAGATATATGAAAGTTGTCCCAAAAAATATTGTTATACATTAGAAGATGGATATATTGGAAGATGTGCTCGTTCAGTGGTTAGCCACAAGATCCAAAAATTTAATCCATCAGGGTTAATTAATATAAGAAAAATAAGAGATAAAAATTTTTTACGTAAGAAATTAATAAACTATATAAGAAGACCACATGCTATGGAGGCATGTCATTATTGTAATGGCAATAAAGGCCGGCGCATTAAACCAGCACTTCAATTTTAATGAGTAATTATAGCTTATAAGAGGAGAAAAATATGAAATCTATAGGGTATACAACTGGAGTTTTTGACTTGTTCCATATTGGGCATCTTAATATTCTAAGGAAAGCTAAGTTGGAATGTGATTATTTAATAGTAGGGGTTACAACTGACGAGTTGGCAGAAAAAGAAAAAGGTCAAGCACCAATAATTCCTTTTACAGAGAGATTTGAAATAGTTGAAAGTATTAAATATGTCGATGATGTTATTCCACAGGTTAATTACGATAAAATAGAAGCATGGAATAATCTGCATTTTAATAAGATTTTTGTAGGTGATGACTGGAGGGGTTCTGAAAGATGGAATGATTTAGAAAAAAAATTTTCAAGGATTGGAGTAGAGATACGTTACTTACCCTATACAAAGCATACATCAAGTACAAAAATAAGAAAAATATTGAGCTGTTTTTATAAAGAAATTGGAAAAGGCGAGGATAAGTAAGTATGAGTGGGATAAGAGATAAAGCCCATATATTTCTTAAACATTACAATTATATGAATGAAGTTTTTAGGAGAAAATTTGGATACAAATTGTATTTTATAGGAGGGACATTACTCGGTTATATAAGAGAAAATGATTTTCTTAAAAAAGATAAAGACATGGATGTTTCATATTTTTCTAAATTTGATAGTGTTAGTGATGTTAAAAAAGAGATAATTGAAATAATCAACACTCTAATTGATAATGGAGAAAATCTTTATTTTATAAGAAATGATTATTCTGTTATACACAATTATTTCAGATGGAGAGTTGATGAGGATGATCGTATAGATGTAATGCCTACATGGTTTCAAAATGGCATGATTTATAGATCAACCTTTGTCGGTTATAAAGGCAGTAAAAATATAATTATGCCTTTACAGGAAAAAAAATTCTATGGTCACAAAATATATATACCAAACAAGCCAAAACAAAAATTAGAAAAAGTTTATGGTTATGATTGGAAAATACCTAACGAGAAATTTAAAAAGAAGGATAGAAAAGATAAGTCAACAACGTTAATACTAGACAAAAAGTTAAATTTTGGAAAACAAGTAATGAAGAAGCTTATAAAAAAAACTAATGAATGGCAGAAATTAAATTTTTTTGAAAAAGTAATGGTGTTGTTTAATTTAAGTTTTTTATCAAATATTCCATTGGTAAGAAGATATAAAACAAGTATATTTGGTAGAGTTAATAAATATTGTTTTAAACATAAATAAAAAGCATCAACGCTGACAAAATTTAAGTTTGAAGGTTTTATAATATGGAAAAAAATCGTAAAAATAATTGGGAACTTCTAAAGTATAGCTTAAATATTTTACAAAATATGCGTATTACCGCATGGTTAGATCAAGGATCTTTACTTGGAATTATACGAGAAGGCCGATTTTTACCTTGGGATAGCGATATTGATTTAGGTATATGGGATAAGGATATCCGCGGCAGAGAAGATGAGTTTTTTAATGAAATGTCTTCTAAAGGCAGAGTTACTGTCAGACAAAATTTTATTTTTATACATTCACAGTCTAAGGGTTTATATAAATCTATAAGTATTGCTCGCTACCATCGTTGCGGGGAAAAAGCAGTAAAATATATGCAAAAATTCTATAACAGTAAAATATTAAAAGCCCTTATAGTTCCAATAGGGGGGTGGGTCACAAAAGAACCAGGGTTTAAACTATGTGCTGTTTCTAAAAATCTTGGAAGTAATAATATTTCCCATAATAGGAAGATACTTAATATGACAGGAAAATTTCTATTGTTTATGAGGTCAAAGATTTTAGATTTGCTGTCCAAAGACATTAGAAATGAAGTGGATGCTTCTTTTTTTGATAACCTAAAACCTATAAAAATAATGGATATAGAAGTTCATATTCCGGTTGAATCCGAAAAATATCTGGAATTAAAATACGGAAAGGAATGGAAAATCCCTGACAAGAATTGGATTTGGTGGGAACAGGATGGCGGTTTAGTTTAATGCAAATTCCCTTGAATTTCGAAAATTATCTCAGAGGCTGAATTTATGTTTACCAGGCTCAATTACAGGTATATAAAGGAGCTTTCCGGTATATGCAGAGAAAAACTTATGGTCTTCTTTTAGAGGGAATAATGTACCATAATTTTTTTTTCAACCTCAATTCTGTTTTTCTTTTCAGAAACATTTCTCTTATAAGTGGTAGTAAGAGTTTTGCTGTTAATATAATGGGGGGGGTAATTCTGATACTCCGGTCAAGGTTGGGAAGCGTTGCCCTGGTTGCTGAAAAGACGGAATATTATTTTAATGAGTAGTAAGAAAAGAATACTTTTCGCCATAATAGCCATAGACGGCGGCGGGGCCGAGCGCCAGATGAGGAAGATCCTTCATAGGGTGGACAGGGAGAAGTTTGAACCGTATCTTATTCTTTTCAAGAAGAGCAGGAACGAGAAAAAGCTGATACCCCCGGATGTAAAGGTTTTTTCCTGCGGACTCTACGGCAAGCCCTGGGGAACCTTGCGTTTCTTCCTGATGTACGCCATACTGGTACTTCGTATAAGGCCTCACGTTATAGTATCCTTTCTTTTTAAGATGAACCTCCTCTCCCTTTTAGTGGGCAGGATAATATTCCACAGGAAGGTTATAATTTCCGGCAGAAACTATACGCCCCTTATGGTAGAGAAGTACAGGGTGCCTATTTTGTGGAGGTTTCTTGTCAAGGCGCTTTATCCCCGGGCCAGTATGATCGTCTCTGTTTCCTATGATGTCAAGGAAGGGCTTGAAGAACAGTTCGGGGTTCCCCGGGAGAAAATAAAAGTCATAAGAAGCGGGGTGGATATCTCTTATATAAAAAAGAAATCTCTTGAATATGAAGTTGATATGAGGGGTTATATACTTGCCTGCGGAAAACTTGAGAGGCAGAAAGGTTTTGATCTTCTGATAAAATCTTTAAAAAACTCAGAACATACCCTTGTAATCCTCGGAAAGGGAATCAGGAAGAAAAGTCTTCAGAAGAAGGCCGTTGAAAACAATATCAGGCTGATACTCCCGGGGTATATCAGGAACCCCTACCCCTATTTCCGCAATGCGGCTGTTTTTGCGCTTACTTCAAGATACGAGGGGTTTCCCAATGTGCTTCTGGAGGCTATGGTTTGCCGGGTTCCGGTTGTCTCTTTTGCCTGTCCCGGGGGAGTGGAGGGTATCCTGGAAGGGGGAAGGTACGGTGTCCTGGTGGAGCCGGGGAACCTCTCCCAGCTCCGGAGCTCTCTGGATGAACTGATGAGTAACCGGCGCAGGGCCGGAGAACTGGCGGAGCGCGCGTTTGAAAAGGTCAGGGAATATGATATCAATAAAACAGTCGGGAAATATGAGAAAATCTTTAAGGGCAAAGAGATAAAATGACAACACCCTTTTTAATTATATTATCAATACTTTTTGCCGTAAATATGGGCGGCTCCGGTATAGCCCCCACTTTCTCCGCCGAGTACGGGGCCGGGGTCGTCACAAAGAAATCCGCCTCAATTCTTTTTGCCGTATTTGTCCTTCTCGGGGCTTACCTTCTGGGGTTTCGTGTAGTTGCGGTCATAAGCAGGGGGCTTATCGGGGAGGAGCTGATGACAGCCCGCGCCGGGGTCATAATATTTACCGCTACCACTATATCTCTTTTTCTTTCAAATATTCTGAAAATACCCGCATCCACCAGCCAGATAACGGTATTTAGCATAGTGGGGTACGGGTTCTACCACGGTTCGGTGAAATGGGATATATTTAAAAGGCTGATCCCGATGTGGCTGGTGCTTCCTGTAGCGGCCTTTATCCTCACCTATATAACCGGAAGGTACCTTTACCCCAGGATAAGCCACTGGAGACATAAATCAATAAAATTCTGGGATATAGCTACAAGCTGTTATACCGCCTTCAGTATAGGGTCCAATAATGTAGCCAACGCCTCGGGTGTCCTGACCGGAGCGGGGGTTATGACCGGAAAGGCGGCCACCTTTATGCTGGCCCCTTTCTTCGGGATAGGAGGTTTTCTTCTTGGGAAGGGGAATATAGATTCCATAGGCAGGGGGGTGACCAGACTGGACCTTGTCTCGGCAAGCCTTGTAAGCCTTGTAACGGCCACCCTTCTTATATCCGCCTCAGTAGTAGGGCTTCCCCAGTCGCTGGTGCAGCTTAATTCCTTTGCCATATTCGGTTTCGGGGTGGCCCAGAAGGGTAAAGGGATGAGAAAGCTGGGAAGAAAAATAATAAAGAAGTCGTTCGCTATTTGGATACTCTCTCCTGTAACAGGGTTTACAATAGCGTTTCTGATGACCTATCTTATTTACAAGGCAGGGGTGTTATAAAATGAGAGATAAAATAAATGAAGGATTTGTCCTCTGGTTTACCGGTCTTCCCTGTTCGGGGAAGACAACGGTTGCCGATATGGCGGCGGAGAAACTTAAGGAGAAAGGAAGAAAAACAGAGCGCCTGGACGGGGATATTGTAAGAGAATCCCTTTCATCCGACCTGGGGTTCTCAAGGGAGGACCGGGCGGAGAATATAAGGCGCGTGATTTCTGTCGCTAAAAAGCTTTCCCTGGACGGTACGGGAGTTATAACAACCTTTGTATCCCCTTACAGGGATATGCGAAGGAAGGCCAGGGTGAGTATAAGTAACTTCATAGAAGTTTACGCTGAGTGCCCCCTTGAGGAATGCGAAAAGAGGGATGTAAAGGGAATGTATAAAAAGGCCCGGAAAGGGGAGATAGAGAACTTTACCGGGGTATCGGACCCTTACGAAGTGCCGGAAAACCCTGAGATCATAATACATACCTCCAGGGAAACCCCTCGGGAGAGCTGCGCCAGGGTAATGGGGTACCTTGAGAGGAACGGGTATATTTAAAGAATTGTAAAAGATATAAGAAAAAGACAATATCTTCACAAAAATCAAAGCCAAATATCAAATATTTTCACAAAATACAAGGTAAAAAAAATAATAATTTCACAAAAAATCAATGTTTAATTTGAAAAATTTCACAAATTTTTGTAAAATCAAAGTATGAAAAGAGATATATATACATATTTACTCAACTGGAAAAAAGAAACAGGCAGAAAACCGTTGATTTTAAAGGGTGCCCGCCAGGTTGGAAAAACATATATACTTAAAGAATTTGGGAGGAGAGAGTATAGGAAAACGGCATATTTCGATTTTGAAAAAGATCCGGCATTAGGAGAAATTTTTAAAGGAGATTTGTCTCCGGATAAAATAGTTGAAAAATTATCGATAGCGCTGGAAGAAAAGATTGAAAAAAATGAAACATTAATAATATTTGATGAAATTCAGGAATGTCCGGCCGCGCTGACAAGCTTAAAATATTTTTGCGATGAGGCTCCCGAATTTAATATTATAGCTTCCGGCTCTCTGCTTGGTATTAAATTAGGTCAGAAAAAATCTTTTCCTGTTGGAAAAGTTAAGCTTAAAACTTTGCATCCAATGTCTTTTAAGGAGTTTCTTTCCGGAATAGGCAAGGATAGATTGCGAGAGTTGATAAGGGGCAAGGAAGACACCGTAGAAATAAATAAAAAGTTTCATGCTGAATTGATAGATTATCTTAAAATTTATTTTTTTATCGGAGGCATGCCTGAAGCTGTTTATAGATATAGTGAAGATAAAAATGATTTTAATAGAATACGTCAGATACAAAAAGATATTTTAACCGGTTATGAAGATGATTTTGGGAAACATTCATCAAAAAATGATGCTTTAAAGATTAAAGAAATATGGGAAACTATTCCTAAAGAACTGGCTAAAGAAAATAAGAAATTTATGATTTCGCATATAAATAAAAACGCGCGTTATAGAGACTACTGGCATGCGATACAATGGCTTGAAAATTCCGGTTACATTTATCTGATAAAAAGAATAAGCCGTCCAAGTTTACCATTGGTCAATTATACTGAAAAGAATGTATTTAAACTGTTTTTTTTAGATACAGGCTTACTTGGAGCTATGCTGAATCTTTCCCCGAGAGTTATTATTGAAGGCAGTAAGCTTTTTAAATGGTATAACGGTGTTTTTACAGAGAACTATGTTACCCAGCAACTGATTGCCGAAGGTATAGAAAATATTTATTATTGGGCGAGCGGCGCAACTGCGGAGGTTGATTTTATTGTTGAGGAAGGAACAAACATATATCCGCTGGAGGTTAAGTCCGGTGTAATTCGAAAATCCATAAGTTTAGAAACCTATAATAATAAATATAATCCGGATAAATTATGCAGGTCTTCAATATCAAATTTCAGTTCCAGTGGCAAGTATCGGAATTTCCCTTTATATGCGGTTAGTTTATTCCCGTCTTTACTTGAAAAAATATCAGCCGTTAAGTGAATTCATAAAATAAAAGAAAAGAGGAGAATTTAGAATGAGCGGAGGTTATAAATTATCATACCTGGACAACTTAGAGTCCGAGAGTATCTATATAATGAGGGAAGTGGCGGCGGAGTTTGAGAAACCCGTCCTGCTTTATTCCGTGGGAAAAGACTCAAGCGTTCTCCTTCGCCTTGCCCGGAAGGCCTTTTATCCGGGTAAGATACCCTTTCCGCTGCTTCACGTGGATACCTCCTACAAGTTTACGGAAATGATTGAGTTCAGGGATAATCTAGCAGAAAGAGAGGGACTAAACCTTATAGTGCACCGCAGTGAAAACTATATAGAAAAAGGGATGCATCCCTCCGGTTACGGAAGGGACAAATGCTGCAAGTTCTTAAAGACCCAGGCCCTCCTGGACGCCCTCTCGGAAGGAGAGTTTGACGCCGCCATAGGCGGAGCCAGGAGGGAAGAAGAGAAATCCCGGGCCAAGGAGAGGATCTTCTCATTCCGGGACAGGTTCGGGGCCTGGGACCCCAGGAACCAGCGCCCGGAGCTCTGGAGCCTCTTCAACACGAACGTGGACCCCGGGGAGTCCGTAAGGGTCTTCCCCCTATCAAACTGGACAGAGCTTGATATATGGAACTACATAAAGCGGGAAGAGATAGAGATCGTTCCCCTCTATTATTCCAAAAAACGAAAAATAATAAGAAGGGACGGGCTTATACTCCTTGCCGATGAGTTTAATGAACCTGAAGAAGGCGAGAAGGTCGAAGAAGAAATGGTCAGGTTCAGGACCTTGGGCTGCTCTCCCTGCTCGGGGGCGGTAGAGTCGGATGCGGCAGACCTTGACGGTATAATAGAAGAAGTGGGGGCCGCCTTGAAATCGGAGAGGGAGAACAGGGCTATAGACCACGAGTCGGAAGGGTCAATGGAGACCAAGAAAAAGGAAGGGTATTTCTGATGCCTGCGGAAAAAGATCTTTTAAGGTTTGTTACGGCCGGCAGCATAGATGACGGAAAGTCCACCCTGATAGGACGGCTTCTTTACGAGTCCAAAGGCATATACAAAGACCAGCTCTCATCCATAGAGGAGGCTGCCGCGAGAAAGGGCGAGAAGGATGCGGATCTCTCACTCCTTGTGGACGGTCTTAAGTCCGAGAGGGAGCAGGGGATTACGATAGACGTGGCCTACCGTTATTTCTCCACCTCAAGGAGAAAGTTCATCATAGCCGACTCTCCCGGTCATATCCAGTACACGAGGAATATGGTTACGGCGGCATCCACCGCGGACCTTGCCGTCATACTGATTGATGCCAGGAAAGGGGTTCTTGAGCAGACAAAAAGACACTCCTTCATTGTCACGCTGCTTGATATACCCCATATACTTGTCCTTGTAAACAAGATGGACCTTGTTGATTACTCTCAGGAGGTCTTTGAGAAGATAAAGGAAGATTACCTTGAGTTCTCTTCCCGTCTTAAGATTCACGACCTGCAGGTTATGCCCATATCCGCCCTTAAGGGGGATATGGTAACCTCCCGGGGCGGGAATATGGAGTGGTACGAGGGAAGGACTTTTCTCAGGTACCTTGAGAATGTGAATATAATATCCGACAGGAACCTGATAGATTTCCGGTTTCCCGTCCAGACAGTCATCCGCCCGGACCTTGATTTCAGGGGTTACGCCGGAAGGATAGAATCCGGGGTCATATCAAGAGGAAACGATATAGCTGTACTGCCTTCTGGCAGGAAAAGCAGGGTGAAATCCATAGTTACCTATGAGGGTGAAGTTGAGCAGGCTTTTGCCCCTCAATCGGTTATCCTTACACTGGAGGACGAGATAGATATAAGCAGGGGGGATATGCTTATAAGGCAGAGGAACGTCCCCGATCTTGCGGACGAATTTGAGGCCGAGGTCTGCTGGATGGACGAGGTACCTATGAAAGAAGGGGGAAGGTACCTGCTTAAGCATACTACAAACACCGTTCCGGCCATAGTAAAGGAGATGAGGTACAGGATAGACATAAACACCCTGCACAGGAAAGAGGAGAAACAGCTGGGGTTAAATGATATCGGCAGGGTTATAATAAAGACACAGCGCCCCGTGATGTACGACCCTTACGAGAGAAACCGGGCAACCGGCTCCTTTGTATTGATAGACGAACTCTCCAACGCAACCTCCGGGGCGGGGATAATATGGTACCCGTCAGGCAAACTGCCTGAGCCGGATAATACAGTGTGACGGACTAAAGTTGTGGGGAATTATATTTGAAACATTAAGGGTAATACTATAGAATTTAAGTTGAGAGATAAGTAAATTTAAAAGGAGAAACATAAAAATGACTGAATTATTGATGAAATCACAAATTGTAAAAGATAAAGACATTTGCGGAGGCCAGCCAAGAATTAAAGGCACACGCATAAAAGTTCAGCATATTGCCCTGGAATTTGAGTATTTAGGTTGGTCTCCGGATAGAATATGCGATGAACATCCGGGATTGAAATTGTCCGACGTACATGCAGGGATTGCTTATTATTATGAGAATAAAAAGGAAATTGATAAAAAAATTCAACAGGACAAGAACTTCGCAAGTAAGCTTGAAAAGGTGAAATAATGCCTATTTCGCTGCTATGCGATGAGCACATCCCTTTATCGATTGTCAGAGGTTTATGCCGAAGAGGAATAAATGCTGTCAGCATTAAGAAACTGGATTTACTTTCCGAAGAAGATAAAAAGATAATAGATAAAGCTAAAGAAGAAGAAAAAACTATCTACACGAGGGATGCGGATTTTTTGAGGCTTCATAACGAGGGGTTTCCGCATAGAGGTATTATTTATAATCATCCGACAAAATATTCTATAGGAGACACGATCAAAAAATTAGAGGTTATGTGCCAGACATTATCTGAAGAAGAGATGAAAGGTAAAGTAAAGTTTTTATAAAAAAATTTTTTACATTAAAACTTTTCTATAAGAGACCGCTCTAACAGGTGAATTATAACCATGACGTTCGGGCTGGTATAATATGGTACCCCTCGGGCAAACTTCCCGAACCGGACGATAATCAGGGATTGTCATAAAAATTACTGAATTTATGAATAATAACAATGAGCTCAAAAAGAGAAAAGCAGATATTAAATAATATAGTAGAAATACTTAAAACGCGTTTTAATCCCGAAAAGATAATTCTTTTCGGGTCAAGAGCAAAAAAGGAAGAGAAGTCAAGATCGGATTTTGATATTGCCTTGAATGAAAAAAAGCCTTCTATAGGAGAAATCCGGAAATTAAAACGAGAGATAGAACAGGTATCAGGACTTTATAAAGTAGACGTAATTTTTTTAAAATCAGTTGAGAAGGATTTCAGGGATATTATCCTTAAAACAGGGCGGATAATTTATGATAAGAGAAAATGAATACGCGGTTAAAAAACTTGATGATGCTTTCAAACAGCTTAAAAGCGGAGTGGAGAAAGCCCGGAACGAACTTGAAAAAGACGGGGTTAATCAAAGATTTGAATTTGCCTTTGAGCTATTCTGGAAAGCCCTTAAAATATTCCTTGAGCATAAAGGAGTAACAGCTGAAACCCCCAGGGATTGTTTACAGGAATCATTCAGAATAGGGGTACTGGACGATGAGGATACTTTTCTTGATATGCGTGAGGACAGGAATTTAATGTCTCATATATATGATAAAGAAACTTCCGAAAAAATACTGGATAGAATAAAAAACAGATATTTAAATGCTATCGGAAACACGTTAGCTAAGCTAAAAGAGTCTTAGTGCTAACCTTTCATTTCATAAGCTGATTTTGTCGCCGCCGGGTATTTTTTTGTCTCAAAAAGCGGCTAAAAACTCTTGACAGACAGAAATTAATGTTATAAAATGGCACCAATTAACAACAGAAAATGTAATATAACGGCACATAGTTATATATAAAATTATTGGTTCAAATGTTTAACAGGGACATAAATCAGTATTTAGCAAACTGGAAAGAGAGAAAAAACAGGAAACCGCTTGTTTTAAGAGGGGCAAGGCAAGTGGGAAAAACCTCCTCTGTCCTGCTGTTCGGAAGAGAACATTTTGAAGATACAATTCATCTCAACCTTGAAAAAGAGGAACACCGAAGACTCTTCAGGGAACAAGTTTCATTAAAAGACTTTTTAAAAATTATTGAAATTGAATTTAGGAAAAAGGTGATTCCCGGTAACACTCTTCTTTTTATAGATGAAATTCAGAACAGTCCGCCTTTAATCAATCTACTGAGGTTTTTCAGGGAAGATATGCCTGAAGTTCATATTGTTGCGGCAGGCTCTCTTCTTGAAGTGAAGATAGAAAAAGAAGGATTTTCCTTTCCTGTCGGCAGGGTGGAATTTGCGTATATGTATCCGGTAAATTATTTTGAATACCTTTCCGCAAAGGGGGAGGAGAGACTCCGCGGCTTTCTTGAAAATATTTCCCTGAATGAATCTATACCGGATGGTATTCATAAAAAAGCCTTAAAAGAGTTTTATGAATATACAATGATAGGCGGGATGCCCGAGGCTGTAAAGACTTATGTGGAAGACGGTAATTTGAACGGACTGCAAAACATTTATTCGTCTCTTTTTACGGGTTACTGCGAAGATGTTTATAAGTATTCTTCTTATGCCCGGGCTAAATACTTAAGTTTTGTCATAGAAACAGCGCCGCTCTTTGCCGGAAGTACGGTTTCATATAACAAGTTCGGCGGCTCTGATTTCGGCAGCAGGGAAATGAGCAGAGCTTTTGATACTCTTGAAAAAACTATGATTCTGCATCAGCTGGATGCGACCAAGTCAAAATTAATGCCCCTGGTTCCCCAGAGGAGACGTCCAAAGAAAATTTTTTTCCTGGATGTGGGACTGGTTAACTACCGTATGAATATAATAAATGAATACCTGAACTTGAAGGAACTGAGTGGTTTTTACAGGGGACGCATAGCAGAGCAGGTAGTCGCCCAGAATATTATTTCCCGGTTTCAGGATACTAAGCCGGAACTCTTTTACTGGGCCAAGGATAAAAGCAGCGGGTCGGCGGAAGTTGATTTCTGTCTCATCCACAGCGGCAAAATACTGGGGATTGAAGTTAAGTCAGGAAAAGCGGGAAAACTGAGATCGCTTTTCAGTTTTGCAGATGAAGTAGAAAATTCCCTTATCATAAGACTCTATTCAGGAATGTTAAAGATTGAAAAAGTTGAATATTCCGGAAGAAGCTACCGGCTTGTTTCGATTCCGTTTTACCTTGCCCCCGGAATGTTCTCTTTTATTAGTTCAGAATGAATGCTGAAATTTTAAAGTATATTATAAAAAAAGGGGAGGGTTTAAACGTTGAGTTTAAGAAGTGCTCAACTGATTTAAGCGAGAGCGTTTATGAAACAGTATGCGCATTTTTAAACAGAAACGGCGGGTCAGTAATATTGACAGGTATGATGACCGTGATGATATAAGGACGAATCTTATTGAAAGTATGAGAGACTTATGGCATTCGGAAAGAAACACTTGCCTGATAAATTTCATCTTGAAGAAGGGCAAAGGATAAGTCTCAGGGATCATATTCTAAGAGAGGTAGCTGGAAATATACTTATTCACCGGGAGTATCTTAATCCATTCCCGGCCAAATTTATTATCGAAAAAGAGCAAATACATACGGAAAACAGCAACAGACCCCACGGGTACGGTTTAATAAACCCCGATAATTTCTCCCCGTACCCCAAAAACCCGAACATGGCAAAAGTCTTTAAGGCAACAGGCCGCGCAGATGAGCTCGGGTCCGGTGTCAGAAATCTTTTTAAGTACTGTAAGATTTATGGCGGAGTAAGTAGCGGAGTAAGTAGCGGAGTAAGTAGCGGAGTAAGTGGCGGAGTAAGTGGCGGAGTAAGTGGCGGAGTAAGTGAGTTATATAGATATATAAAAGAAAACCCTGGCTTAAAGGTGCCACAACTTTCGGAAGCTCTTGAAAAACCCAAAAGAACATTGGAACGCTGGATTAAAAAGTTGCGGGAAGAAGAGAAAGTCAGATTTAAAGGCAGTGCAAAAAAAGGCGGTTATTATATTATTGAGAAAAAACGCTAATGGCTACCTGCATTTCGTAAAATGATTTGACAAAATGTATATCATTTCGTAAAATAACTTTACAAAATGAATGATTTAAATATACAAAATCTGCTGGAGTTTAACCGCCTGGCCCGCGAAGACGGAAAGAAATATAAGAAGAAAAGATTTATATTCCAAAATATTTCCGAGTCCGGCGGTGAACATTTCACAGGGATAGCGGGTCCCAGAGGTGTCGGTAAAACAGTCATATTGAAACAGCTGTCTCTGAATATTCCGGAGAGTTTCTATATTTCCCTGGATACATTCAGAGGAGATCTCTTTGAGCTTGTCAAAAAATTAAGCCGTGACCTGGGGATAAAAACTTTTCTCCTGGATGAAATACATTTTAATCCCGGCTATGATGAAGCGCTGAAAAAAATCTATGATTTTCTGGATCTCCGGGTAATATTTACTTCTTCGGTTTCTCTTTCAATGTTTAACTCTTCCCGTGATCTTTCCAGACGGGTTCTTATTGAAAAGCTGTACCCTTTTTCGTTTAGGGAATTTCTCTTTTTCACAGAAGACCTGAAAATTAAGGCTCTTGGTTTTGAAGATATTTTAAAGAGGCGGTGGGATAAAAAAGCGCTTTCGTATGCGGATATGTTTGATAATTATCTCACGGGCGGGAATATGCCTTTTTCTCTTGAAGAACCGCAACCCCTGAAAATCCTGGAAAATATACTTGATGCCGTGGTTAAAAAAGATATACCCGCTCTGGCGAGTATAACGGTTGACGAGATTGAAATAATTAAACAGGTGGTTGAATTCATAGGTAAATCAGAAGTTGACGGGATAAATTACAGCTCAATATCAAATAATCTCAAGATAACGAAATATAAGGCCAAACAATACATTTCCCTGCTTGAGGAGGCATTTATTCTTATGAGGGTTATGCCTGCCGGAACCAATGTAAAGAAAGAGCCCAAGGTGCTGATGGCTTTGCCTTACAGGCTCTTATTCAGAGACTACAAAGCCTCTCTTGGGGGGTTAAGAGAAGATTTTTTTGCTGAAACTATTTTCTCTGCAGGTAAAAAGATCAAGTACTTAAAGACAACAAGGGGCTCGAAGACACCCGATTACCTGATAGAGGATAACAAAGGAAAGATGATTATTGAAATCGGAGGGAAAGGAAAAGGCAGGGAGCAGTTTAAGGGCATAAAAGAAAAAAAGAAACTCATATTTGCCCACACCCTGGAGACGGAAGGGATAAAAAGACCTCTCTTTATGGCGGGTTTGCTGCAATAAACTCCCAAACTTTAAAAGAGCCGCGCGCAGGGTTAGAATAAAAGATAATTATGATTTTTGTTAAGCATATTAATGATTCAGATTACAGCACTTTAAAAAACCTGATAATAGCTTCTTGAATATTGGGAATATGATATGTTTTCGCAATCCCGCTTTTTTACTGTCTTTACACCTACCCGCGACCGGGCGGAACTTCTATCCGGGGCATACCGGTCTCTCCTGAACCAGAGCTTCAGGGACTTTGAGTGGATAATTGTGGACGACGGCTCTTCCGACGGAACCGGTGATATGGCTGATAAGTGGAAGAAAGAGGCCCCTTTCCCTGTTATTTATATCAGGCAGGAAAAGAGCGGCAAACACGTCGCGGCAAACAGGGGGGCCGCCGCCGCATCCGGGATTATCTTCGTTGACCTTGATTCCGATGACCGCCTCGCCCCCGAAGCCCTCTCGGTGATAAAGGAGACCTGGGAGAGTATCCCGGAAGCTGAGAGGGAGGGGTTCTGCGGGGTATGGGGGCTCTGCGAGGATACTTCCGGAAGGGTCATAGGAAAGAGGTTCCCGGAGGATATCTTTGACTCTGATTATATTGAGATGACGTCGCTTGCCGGTCTTAAGGGTGACAGGGCAAGCGCTGTCAGGACGGATATAAGGAGAGCCTTCCCGTTCCCGGAAGACGTGGGTGAGTTCTGCCCGGAGTCCCTTATCTGGAACCGTATAGCCCTGTCTTATAAGACCCGTTTCATAAACAGGGTCCTTAAGTATGTGGAGTACAGGCCCCGGGGGCTCTCGGACTCAGGGGCGGCGAAGTTCCGTCTTTTCCCTGAAGGGTATATAATGCGTTTCGGGGAGCTTCTTGATATAAAGAGCAGAAGGCTCCCCTTTAAAGAAAGAGCCCGGGCGGCGGCCCATTACATCCGCTCGGCCCTGCACGGGAGGGTTCCGGTAAGGGAGCAGGTTAAGCGCGCTGGATCCGTGAGGTTCTGGTTTCTTATGTTTATTCCCGGCGCACTGCTTTACCTTAGGGACAAGGCGATCTCCGGTCACAGGGGGAAAGGGTTCCCCCGGAAAAGAGGAGTATGAAGATACTTGTAATCAACAAACACCAGGCCGACGCTATGGGCGGGAGCGAGATACAGTGCGATATAATAGCCCGGTCGCTGGGGAAAAGGGGTCACGATATACTCTACCTTGCGGTAAAGGGTAAGAGAGACTCTTACGGTACCCCGTACAGGGTCAGAACCTGGGATACTGACCCGGGGGAGCTTGAAACCGTCTGCGGGGAGTTCTCTCCGGACCTGGTCTACTGGCGGTACAACAAGGTCAGGCTCAGGAGGAGTATCAGGGTCTTCAAGAGGCTGGGTATCCCCGTTGTTCTGGGGATATCCCATATAAGGGATGTCCGCAGGATGTATATGGAGAAGATCAAGCTGAACTCACTGAGGAACGCCGTAAAGGTTCCGGCCGTATTCTACAGGTTCCTGGTAAACTTCTATAACCACGGGGCGTACAGGGATCTGGCCGGAGCCGTATGCCTGAACCCGGAGTATATGGATATGATACCCTGCGAAAGAAAGATATTCATACCCGATATAATGGAAGAAGAGGCGGTGGAGTTCAACTGGGAGAGGGATTTCTGTCTCTGGGTGGCAAATATAAAACCCAGGAAGAACCCGGAGAAGTACATAGAACTGGCCCGCGCCCTGGAGAAGAGCGGGGTTGATTTCCTTATGGCGGGGGGGATACAGTCCGCAAGCTGCGAATGGATAAGGAAAAGTTCCGGGCATCCCGGGAACTTTCATTACCTGGGGCCCCGGACCCTTAAAGAGGTGAACGGGATGCTGGAAAAATCCCTCTTCCTGGTCCACACCTGCGATCCAGAGGGTTTCGGGGATAACTTCATACAGGCCTGGCTTAAGGGAAAACCTGCCGTGAGCCTCTACTTTGACCCCGCGGGGTACCTTGAAAAGGAGAAGATCGGGTTCTGCCCGGGAAATACGGAAGGCTTCGTTAAGGATACCGAACGGCTCATAGAAAACCCCGGACTGCGCCGCGAGATGGGGGAGAGGGCCGGGGAGTTCGCCCGCAGGGTCTTTGACCCGGAGATGAACACGGGGAAACTTGAGGAGTTCCTCAATAAACTCTCAAACTTAAGAGGAGCGGAATCGCAGAGTTGAAGCTGAAAAAACTGCCTGTTGTTACATTTTAGGGGGAAATATGATATTATTTACCGTGGCGGCGGAGGAAAACAGGGCCCGGGTCCGGGGTTTTTCCGCATTACGCGAGGATGAATGATGGATGCAAAAACTAAGAGAGAAATAGAGAATATTAAAGAAAAAACAATCCCCGTTCTATCTAAGTATAAAATAAAGAATGCGGGCATATTCGGTTCAATTGTCAGGGGAAATTTTACCCCGGAGAGCGACGTTGATATTATCGTTGAAATTCCTGAAGGCAGCAGGATAAGTCTCTTTGATCTGGCGGGTATTGAAATGGAGCTTGAAGAAGCGCTGAAAAGAAAAGTAGATCTGCTGACATATAACTCTATACATCATTTATTGAAAGAGAGAATACTGCGCGAAGAGGTAAAAATAGCATGAAAGATAATATGATTTTTGTTAAGCATATTATGGAAAGTATAAATTTCATAGAACAATTCACGGAAGGGTTTACTGAAAAAGAATTTTTAAAAGATTTTAAAACGCAGGCTGCGGTAATAGAAATGATTCAGATTATAGGCGAAGCGAGTAAAAATATATCAGAAGACTTCAGAAGTAAATATCCTGATATTCCCTGGAGACAGATGGCAAGGACCCGGGATAAACTTATACACGGCTATTTTTCAGTAGATTTAAACCTTACGTGGGATGTAATTAGAAAAGATATTCCGGATCTGAAAGAAAAAATCTCAAAAATCATTAACGAAAACAAATAAGTTAACGCAAAAAGGATATTTTACCGCTGTTTTAAACCTCTCAGGATATGTATCTGAAATCGTATGACGGAACCGTAATTAAAAGGGCGCTGTAATGGAGATAAGCGCGGTCATACCCACCAGGAACAGGATGAAGGACCTCTCGGAGTGTCTGAA
The DNA here is from genome assembly GCA_003557485.1 of Elusimicrobiota bacterium. Classification (GTDB taxonomy): domain Bacteria; phylum CG03; class SLGR01; order SLGR01; family PWQF01; genus PWMP01. The sequence goes on from PWOI01000147.1 coordinate 18,387, forward strand.
TTCCATACTCTCCCAGAGCCTTCTTCCCGGTGAGGTTATCATAGTCGACGACGGGAGCCTTGATGATGAATTTCTGGAAGAGTACCGGGAAAAACTGGGTTCCGCCGGGGTAGGGTTTTTATACTTAAAGAAAAGGTCTCCCGGCCTGGCCGCCTCCAGAAACCTCGCCGCCGGGAAAGCCTCCGGGGAGTTTATTTTAATACTTGACGACGACGTAGTGCTAGGCAAGGGGTTTATCAGGGCCCTGTATGAGATATGCCTGGAAAACAAAGAGGAAAAGGAGTTCGGGGGAGCCGGGGGTGTGGTCTCCAATTACAGGAGGAGGCATCCCCTTGAAAGGTTCTACCGGAGGCTTTTCCGTATAACCTCTTATCACAGCTGGGATATAACCTCGGCGGGGTTTCAGGTCTGGGACGATTCCCTGAAGGAAAGGGAGACGGCTTACTACCTTCACGGCGGGCTCAGTATGTACAGGAGAGATCTTCTCCTTGAGAGCCCGTTCAGGAACCTGAGCCCCGGCAGGACTTCCGGGGGTGACCCAGATTTCTTTATGAGGGCGAAGAATAAGGGGTATCGTTTCATTATAGAGCCCGGGGCAAAGGCCGTGCACAAGTTATCGCCCCTCTCCCGCGACAGGCAGTACGCAAGGGGGGTTAAGGAAGGACATAACCAGTATATAATATTCCGTGACAACGCCGACCGCACTTTTGAGAACTGGGCTCTCTTTATCTGGTCCAATACAGGGTGGGTGCTGCGTCAGATCCCGGCCGGAAGGCCCGTAAGGGCCGCCGGAATGGTTACGGGTCTTGTAAAGGCCGCCTTTCTTGAGGGAAAGAAACTCATCCGGAACTGAGATAATTCTTGACAACCCCTCGCGGGGAACCACATAGTTTTCGGCCATTATTTTATCTACCCTTAAATAAATAAATTTTTATTTCACTTAAATCTCTCGGCTCCCATAGATAAATTAGGGAGAACTGGTTTTTAAATATTGTAGAGACTTCTAACAGTCTATAAAAGGCACGATTTTAAAATAAAGGAGTAGCATTGAAAAAGGGTAGGGTTTTTGCTATACAAAAGATAAAAAAATAAGGAAGCATTTTAATTTTTAATGCTTTATGCGTGTAAAAAGACTGCTTAGAAATGTGAAAAAAGACTACTATACAGCGTGTAAAACGAATACTTTATAACAAAAGAGCATTTATGAAAAAATACATTTATAGAATATTGGATGACGAATTGAAAGAATTATTCCTCCAACTGCCTGCAATTTCAATTGAGGGAGCAAAGGGAGTAGGTAAAACTGAAACAGCAAAGCGTCAGGCAGAAACTATATACGAACTGGATGATGCCTCTGTTTATGAATTATATAAGGCGGACCCGAAAAGAATTATAGAAGGGAATAAACCTATATTAATAGATGAATGGCAGAAAGTACCGCAAACGTGGGATATAATACGCAGAGCAGTTGATACAGATTCTTCGCCCCGGCAATTTATCCTTGCAGGGTCTGCAACTCCTTCCCGGGAACCTACCCATTCGGGTGCCGGGCGAATCATCACTCTTCGAATGCGTCCTTTCTCATTGGCAGAACGGGGGATTGAAACCCCTTCAGTAAGTTTAAAAGATTTTATTATGGGAAAAGTATCTGATTGTACTGGAGAAACCGATATAACCATAAAAGATTATACAAAAGAGATTTTAAAATCAGGATTTCCGGGTATACGACTATATGAAGGACGCGCTTTAAGGGAGCATCTAAATAGTTATATTGCTCGAATTGTTGATAAAGATTTTAAACAGATGGGGAGAAATATTCGAAAGCCGCATTCGCTCAAACGTTGGATGACAGCCTATGCGGCAGCCACTGCTACTACAGCGACTTATGAAACAATACGGGACGCTGCTACAGCTGGTCAGGCGGATAAACCATCTAAAGATACTACCCGGCCATATCGAGAAATACTAGAAAAACTTTGGATTGTAGAGCAACAGCCCGCCTGGTTGCCAACCCGAAATCAATTTTCCAGATTGTCAAAACCACCAAAACATCATCTTGTCGATCCTGCGTTGGCGGCACGTTTATTGGGCGTTGGATTTAATGCTCTTCTCAATGGTGAAGTGCCTGATCCTGTAATTCCACGGAACGGGACATTGCTGGGGCATTTATTTGAATCACTAGTGACCTTGAGCATACGGACTTACGCGCAGCCTGCCGAGGCAGAAGTAAAACATTTACGTACCGCTGAAGGCCGTCACGAAGTTGATATAATTTTGGAACGAGACGACCATAAAATTATAGCTATTGAGGTTAAACTCGGGCGAACAGTTGAAGATGATGATGTCAAACATTTGCTCTGGCTAAAAGAAAAAATGGGTGATGACTTGATAGACGCGCTTATTATTCATACAGGTCCCCGAGCTTATCGTCGAAAAGATGGTATAGCAGTCGTGCCGGCTGTTCTTCTAGGACCCTGAAAAAATAAACGCATATAAAAAAATGTTATCAACACCGTCCAGTTAGGGGAACCCTTCTGAATGCTCTCATTTTTCGTGATTATTACTACGAGAGAACAGGGGTGTTTATTGAAATATTTAACGACAAACTTACTGTAAGCAATAAGGGGAAACTGTTTTTTGACAAGAAATATCTTGGAACGATAAGCCTCCCGAAAAAGCCCCTTCTTTTTGATGTGTTTTACAGGTTAGACCTGACGGAAAAAGTAGGGTCGGAAATAAGCAGAATAAAGTCCCAATGCTGCAGTTCCGGTGTCAGGACGGAGTTTGATGCGGGGGATACTGGAAAATGCCGAATGTGTCATAAGCCGATCCTCCGGAACTGAGAGAATCCTTGACAACCCCCCTTGTATCTTATAAGATGTTCACTAAATGAACAATTCCGGGATATCAGCAAAAGAATACAGGGTAATAGAGGCCATATCGGGTAACCCCGATATTTCCCAGAGGGACATATCAAGCACCGCGGGGCTCTCCCTGGGTCTTACCAATATACTTGTAAACCGTCTGGCAAAGAAAGGGTACCTGAAGGCAAAGAAACTCAGTCCCCGCAAGATAAGCTATATCATAACCCCCAAAGGATTGAAGGAGAAGACAGGAAAGTCCTACGCTTTTATGAAAAGGAGCCTCAGGGCTCTTGGAAGTCTTAGGAAAATAATAGAAGAGCACGCCCTGGCAAGATACGAAGAGGGGGTAAGAAACTTTGTGATACTGGGTAGCGGGGAGCTCTCAGATATAACCGAGCTATCCATCAGGGCCCTTAACCTTGAAGGGGGAAATATAATAAGGAAGGAAACCCGTAACGGGATAAGGGACGCGGCGGTATTTAACACGACTCCGGAAAGCTTTAATAAAGAAAAAACGCTTGATATATGGAGCCTGGCGGGGGAGATATACGGAAGCGATTATGAATTATAAATTATTTCAGCAAAAACCGCGTAAATAAAACTAAAAACTTATGAACAGAAAAGAATTAATAACAAAACTTGAAGATATAGAATGGGAAGACTTTGAAGTAAAGCAGGCAAAATCCGCTCTGCCGAAAAGCAGTTGGGAAACTGTAAGCGCTTTTGCCAACACAGCCGGAGGCTGGCTTGTTTTCGGGGTTAAGAAAAATGGAAAAGATTATGCTGTAACGGGAATTAATAACCCCGAAAAAATCCTGAACGATTTTATGACGGTTCTGAGAGGTGATAAATTTAATAAAAAAATACCGGTAAAGTGTAAAAAGTACAGGATTGAAGGCAAGGATGTCCTGGGTTTTTATGTCCCGTCAGTATCTTCAAAAAACAAGCCCGTTTATTTTAATTCCCAGAGTAATACGTTTATAAGAACCGGCAGCGGTGATCAGCGGGCCACAAAAGAAGAAATAGATTCTATGTACCGGATCTCTTCTTTTGACAGTAAGGACAGAGAAGTTACGGGTTTAACCCTTGATGACCTTAACGGGGAAACAATTGCTGATTACAGGAGGTATTTGGAGATTATTGAATCCGGACACAGATACAATAAACTGTCTATTGAAGATATGCTTTCCAAATTGGAAATTCTCAAGGGAAAAAACATCACTGTCGGCGGACTGCTTGTCTTCGGGAGAGAAGAAAGTATAAGCCGGATTATTCCTGATTTCAGGATAGATTACCTGGAAATAATGGGCAGGTCGTATTCGGATGCTCCTGAAAGGTATAGCTACAGGCTTCCTCAGGAGGAAAATCTCTTCAGCTACTATTTCAGTATACTGGAAAGACTGATAAAAAAAATAGATATTCCCTTTAAGCTTAAAGGAACCTTCAGGGACGAGAACCCTCCCCAGTTGATTGCGGCCCGCGAAGCGCTTGTGAATCTTCTTATGCACAGCGATTATTTCAGCGGCGCCAAACCCAGAATAAGAGCTTTTATAGACAGAATAGAGTTCTTTAACCCCGGCGCGCTCCCCAAACCTCTGAAATATATAATAAGTGAGGATTTCTCTCTTCCCAGGAATCAGGTTATAGCCAAAACGTTCAGGGTAATAAGACTTTCCGAGAATATAGGTTCTGGATTTCATAAGATGATTAACGGATGGGAAGAATATTACAAAACAGAGCCGGAAGTTACCGAAGACATTGACCACTACAAAATCATATTTTATTTTAATGGGAAAGGTTCCCAGAAAAGTTCCCAGAAAAGTTCCCAGAAAAGTTCCCAGAAAAGTTCCCAGAAAA
>PWOI01000199.1 GCA_003557485.1 Elusimicrobiota bacterium
AAAAAAAGGCTTAAATTGTAATTATATACTGCGTATTTACGACAGTAAGTGTTTTCTTTCTCCGCTTTTTTTAATAAGTAAATTTTTCAATCTGTCAAAAGATAGGAAGTTTTTTAAAGAATATATTATTTTTGATGGGTTTATGAGGTTCCGGGACCTGTTTTTATATATGACCGATTTTAGGTTGGCAATAAAATTTTGGAAAAAATATTTAAACGTCAATGATGATAAACTTTTTTCAGATGGAGTGTCAGATTATCGTGTTTTTTTAAGTCCGTTTCTTTTAAGGTCAATAGTTGAGTTTATTCCTCTAATGGATCTGCTGGAAAAAACTACTGAAAATCTTACCCGGAAAACTAGGCCGTCTTTATCTATGCTATATTGTTTTGAATACATATACGGAAGGGCAATGATAAACGGGATAAAGAATACCTTGGATAACCGGACAGTAGGGTTACAGCATGGGCCGATAACGGACATGAAATTTTTATACAGTGGAGTAAAAGAGGAAGTTGCTCCCGGAGATAAAAGACTGTCTCCCCTTCCTCTGCCTGATTATATAATTGTGGACGGAGAGAAGGCAAAAAACATACTTCTTGAAAGGGGAATTCCGGAAAACCGGATATTTACTGCCGGACCGGTTAGGTTTGAGGGGATTTTCGATATAAATTTGGAAGGTAAAGAAAAACAAGAAACCGGTAAAATAAAAATTCTCATGGCTCCCGGGCTCCATGATACTGATTTCGTTTTAAGGTTTGTCCTAAATGGACTGATTATGAATAAGCAAAATAAAAATTTGGAAATTTTAATTAAACATCATCCGAAAGTCACTGCTGAACAAGTTGAGAAAATACTGGAGGACATAAGCGAGGATTCAATGCAGGTTAATGTTGTAAAAGGGGAGATATATAAATGGTTTGAAAAATCGGACATATTCCTTACGACATATTCCTCTACGGGGGTTGAAGCCTTAAAATACAAGCTGCCTGTATTGGTACTTAAATCCAGCTATATTCCTGATATGAGCCCGTTTTTTAATGAAAAACTTGATGTTGCCAAATACATAAGGAGCCCTGATGAACTTGGATCCCTTGAGTTGCGATCTTTAATAAATTTGAAAGAAAAAGAGGAATTTAAAATTTTTTTTGAATATAATTTTTATAGTTCAGCTAAAGATGCGTGTGAAAGGATAAGTAAAATATTGGAAAGATTAATAGTTTGAAAATAGCGTATATAACTACAAGTTTTCTTCCTAAGACTGGTGGCGCGGAGGTAATGCTTCATAACTTAGTTTCAAAATTGACAAATGATTATGGCGTAGATGCTACAGTGTATGTATCAGTAAGGATATTTTTTTTGTTGCTAAAAAAAGGCGTAGTTAACAAGTTTCCTTACAAGGTGAAACCTGTTTTGTTATATACTATAAAATTATACTCAATACCGTTTTTGGGAAAGATTCTTGCCAGATTATGTATATTCTTTCAGCAATATGTAAACAAATATGATTTGTGGCATGCTACATTTGCATACCCCCCAATAGATATGTTGGCCTTTATCCGGCCGTTGGCAATAATACTGCGAAGTCCGGGGGACGACATACAAATAAATAGAAATTTAGGATATGGTATTAGAAGAAATCCAAGAATTAATAGAAAGGTAGTCGCAGCCTTAAAAAAAGTTGATTCTTTAGTAGCTACAACTGAAACTGTCAGAGCTGAATATTTAAAAGTAGGAAAATTTGAAAATAAAATTACAATTATTCCTAATGGAGTAGATTTGGAGCGTTTTAATATTGGCAGCTTCAAGGAAGACTTGCGAAGAGAATTAAATCTGCCTTTTGATAGAAAAATATTATTGACTGTCGGAAGAAATCATCCTAAAAAAGGGTACAATTTAATACCAGAAATAGCCAGGTCTTTGATGAAATATAGAGAAGATTTTTTATGGGTAATAATAGGTAGAGGAACAAGCCACATTAAGGAGCAGAGTTCGTATGGGGACTGTAAAAGTTTTATTAAAATAATTGAAAATATCGGGATAGATAATCAAGATGATTATGATATTATAAATAAAGTAAACAATTTGCCGCCTCTAAAATTAATTAAATATTATAATGCTTCGGATGTTTTTGTTTTTCCTTCTCTTTTGGAAAGCTTTGGTATTGTACTGATTGAAGCTATGGCTGCAAGGTTGCCGGTAGTTACTACAAACGCACCCGGATGCAGCGATGTTGTGCAAGACGGGCACAATGGGTTGGGGGTACCTTCGGGCGACCCGGAAGCTATGGCACGCGCTGTAGCTGAAATTCTTAAAAATTCGGAACTTAGAGAAAAAATCATAGAAAATGCATTTATCGATGTTAAGAAAAGATATGACTGGAAAGTAGTAACAAAGAAATATTTTGATCTATATAAGGTCTTATTAAAACATAATGAATAAATTTGAAATATATATTTTAAAGAGAGGTTCGGCCGTCATAAATATAGACAACAATGATGATCCGGAAACGGTTATTAACCGGATTGCCTGCAGTATTGAAGATATAATGGAGAGTGCCGGTAAAAAGAAACAGTGAATACACGGCAGAAAAAAATAGCGCTGGTAATTAATCCTATGGAGCCGGGAGGGGCTCAGACTGCCGGGCTGAAATTAGAGAAAGAGCTGAGACGTCGCGGTCACTCTGTCTTAATAATATTTATGACGAGGAAAAGAGATTTTGACTGCGGTGATGCAAATGTTGAGGTTCTTCTTGATAACAGGTCAAGGAGCCTGCTTAACATTATCCGGCTTTTCCGGCGGCTGTGTAAAACTTTGAAAAAAGGAAAATTTGATACTGTCATAACTCTTACTCACTACGCTGCCGTTTTCGGAAGTATTGCGGCTTTCGCCAGCAGAATACCGGTAAGAATAGCTTCGCACAGAAATGACAGAGCGGCGCTGCCTGCTTCTACAAAAGTCATTATTCCTTTCCTGTCGTTATCTGGGATAATAACGGGACACAGCTTTGTCTCCGAAGAGGTAAGAAGGGGGCTTTCTTTTTTTGACCCGTTTGGCGGAAAATCTTATGTTATAGTAAACGGCACCGATGTTAAACCGGCAGCATTAAGCCGTGAAGAGGCAAGGAAAAAATTAAATCTTCCGCAGGGAGTTCCTCTGCTTGTAAACACGGCCCGTCTTTCACCCCAGAAAAACCAGGCGCTTTTAATTAAAGCAGTTTCCCGGGTGGAAAACCTTCACCTTGCAATTGCCGGAAAAGGAGAACTTGAGTATAATCTGATTGAGTTGGCGGAAAAATATGGAATTAAAGACCGGTTGCACCTGATAGGGAACATACCGCATTCACGGATTAATGTTTTCTACAGAGCCGGGGACCTCTTTGCTTTCCCGTCAAAATATGAAGGGTGTCCTAACGCGCTGCTGGAGGCTGCAGGAACAGGGCTGGCTGCTGTTTGCAGCGATATTCCCGCACACAGGGGATTATTTACGGAAGAAGAAGTTTGTTTTGCATCTGCTGACAACGTTGATTCCTGGACAGAGGCTGTCGAAAAACTGCTTATCAATAAGGAAGAGAGAGACAATCTGGGCAAAAACGCTCTCAGGAAATCAAAACAGTATTCTGTTGAACGGATGGCCGATAAATTTTTGAAGCTGGTAGGTTAATAGAATGGTTAACAAAATTAAAACAGAGAAAAAAAACATCATATTACTGCTTTTACTTGTTCAGTTTACGATACTTCTGCTGCCAAGACGGATTACAACGGCACCTCTGATTTTTTCCAGTCCGCTTCTGCTTACCCTTTTTCTTATTTCAACGCGGGAATTTTATTTAAGCCGTACTAAATTAATACTGCTCTCCGGAATCGTATCGCTGTCACTGATCAATATTTTTCTGAATCCTTCAATATGGATAAATGTTTTAGTTTCGCTTGTGACATTCAGCGGTTTTTATATAGCGCTTGCTGAAATCAGAAGCAGTTCGCTCGATCTTTTTGAAACTTACAGGAAAGTTCTTCTTTTTACAGGATCAGCGCTGGTAGTTATCGGGACCTATCAGCTTGTTACCGGGGGTTTACCTTACGGTTCTTTTCTTTTTTTCAAACACGGGACACCCGATGTGCTGAAGGCTTTTTACGGTTCCGGCGGGCAGCGCCTCTACCTTTTGCTGCTTGCGCCGGCGGCCATCTTTATGATATGCCGGTTTTTTTACCGGCCAAATTACAGGAATGCCATTGCTGCTGTTGTTTTTTCCGTTTTTATAGCCTTAAACGGCCATACTTCCGGGGTTATGATATTTTTTGTAAGTTTTCTTGTTTGGGGAATACTCAAGTTAGCAGCGGCGCTCAAAAAAATGGTAATACCTAAACGTAACGTAAAGGTATTTCTCTTTGTCCTTTTGCCTTTCCTGTTTTTTTTCATAATGGCGGTCAGGCATTTCGGAGGAATGAAATACCTGAGAAGTCGTTTAATTGATATAACAACGGTAGAAACAAGGATTGACTACTTTACAGACAGAGAGGAGGAACTCTTTGCCGGTCATCCGCTTGAAGACAAGTTCCGCATCTCTTCAGTAGATAATCTTAAAATAAGGACACTGTTGCGGACGGTGCTTTTTATACCTTTTGAGCAGCCGTTGGGAATAGTAATAGGAAGCGGCCTGGGTACTTATTCGTCCTGGGCCCAGATGATACTTTCGGAATATTACCCTAAAGAATTCATTTTCGGCACCCACGCTGCAGAGAGACATATACCGGAGTTTCTGATAAGCAGGACGGAACTCAGTGAAAGGTATGTGATGCATTATTTTTACCGGAACCTGGCTACGCAGCATTATTCGGTGTCGGTGCAGCCCTGGTCGAGCTGGCAGACTATTTATGCGGAGATCGGGTTTGCTGGAATGCTCCTGCTCTTTTTTCTTTTTATGTTTTTGTGGAGAAAAATATATCTCAGGCCGGAGGGAAATAAAGACTTGCAGATTGTCCGTTCTTTTCTGATAGTATATACTTTCTTTTTCCTGATGATGGGTTTTATAGATAATTATTACGAATACCCCTGGCTTACAGTACCGTATTTTACCGCCCTGGTATTCTATCCGGTCCGCCGCCGGGAAAGCAGTAAATGACAGGCTTGTTTATAGAAACAGCCAGGTTTGGGGACTATAAAGTTCTGAAACCTTCAATAAATATAATAGCAGGCAGATTCTTCGGATATGTTATCCGCCAGCGCGCAAATAATGCTCCCGAGCCTGTTTGCGGCTCAACCCTTAACACTCATAAATTTAATCAAGGGGAACGCAGTTCCGGGTTCAAAATGATACTGCAGAATATGGATAACCTCCGTGCTGACGGTATGCCTGTAGTGTGGTTCTCCCGTTTTTTCGGAGATAAAATTGAAGGAAGGTCATCAACCACTGACTTTATCCATAAGATTTCAGAATTATCGACGCCGGTAACTCAATTAAAATATTTCTTTCTGGGAGGGGAGGAGGGAGTGAGCAATGAAGCGGCGAAAATAATTGAAGAGATGTATGATGTTAAAGTGACAGGAATCCGTAGCGGATTTAACCTTCAAAAGAACAACGAGGATATAATAAGCAGGATTAACAGCCTGCGGCCGGATATATTATGGGTCGGAATGGGGGTGCCGAAAGAGCAGGAGTGGGTCGCAGAAAACAAATGTAAGCTGCGGATTCCAATGATTCTTACCTGCGGAGGTATGTTTGATTTTATTACCGGCCGCAACCTGAGGGCTCCTGAATGGGTTCAGGAATCGGGGCTTGAATGGCTACATCGCCTCTGCACTGACCCTCTCAGGTTGTGGAAGCGCTATACATGGGGGAATATGAAGTTTCTATTCTATTTTTACAGGAGCCTGCTGGAAAAATAAATTATTCATTAGTCTCAATGAAAGAAAACGGAAAAATAAAGGTTCTTATGCTTGCAGGCGGCTCAGGTAAGCGCCTGTGGCCGCTAAGCAGGAAAAGACGCCCCAAGTACCTTATTAATTTTTTTGGAAAAAGCCTCTTGCAGCATGCGTATTGCAGGGTGGAAGTTTCACCTGAAAATAAATATTTTTCCGTATCTTCTTCCAGCCGCCTCCTGGTCAGAAAAGAACTCCGTAAAAACAATATAATATTCAGAGATGAAAATCTTATCATAGAACCTTTATCGAGAAATACTGCTCCGGCTATAGCTTTAGGTATTTCGCATTTTGATGACCCCGATATAGCGGTTGTTTTGCCGACAGATCACCTTATAGAACCTGCCGGAAAATTTAATGAGGCGCTCAGACAGGCTGCCAGCCTGGCAGAAGAAGGTTATATAGTTACAATAGGAATAACCCCGGGTTATGCTTCTACAGGTTACGGTTACATTAAAAAAGGGAAAAAGTTAGATACGGGTTGGAAAGCGGAGGAGTTTAAAGAGAAACCGGACCGGAAAACGGCAAGCCGATATGTAAAATCTGGTAATTACTTATGGAATTCCGGAGTTTTTGTTTTTAGGGTTTCGGTTATGAAAGAGGAGTTTAGAAGACTTGCGCCTGAGGTAGGTGTTCTGGTTGAAAGATCTAATGATGGGGAAAGATCACTTGAGGAAATATACCTCCGCCTGAATGGTATTTCAATTGACCGGGCTATTATGGAAAAAA
>PWOI01000095.1 GCA_003557485.1 Elusimicrobiota bacterium
GCAGTTGTTTCGGCAGGGGAGAGAATCTCGTCGGGAGTCAGCGATGCGTTGGATGTGGCTGCGGAAACAGTTTCCGTGGCGGTGTCATCAGCCGGGGAATTTGTGCAGAATGCCGCAGGTGCGTTAAGAGAGAGAATATCGGGAACTTCCAAGGCGGAAGGTGAAGAGGTTGGCCTGGTGCGGCGGGTAGTTTCTGCTGTAGGCGGTGTGATAAGAGGAGTCGGGAATGCTGTTTCTTCTGCTTATCAGGCTGTTAGAACATTTTGTGTCCAGGCTGTAACTACTATTCTTTTTATGAGGAGAGTGAATAATCTTATAGATACAATTGCTGATGAAGAAGCGGATCTGGAAGACAGGATGGAGACGCTTGGAGAATTATATTATTCTCCTCTTAACTTTGGTGAGATGTTGCCTCGGTTTGAGAGAAGGATTTTGAATGCTTTATTTGATGTTGCAAACGATCCTGGAACGGAACCTGAATTGGCTGTAGAAATAGTGTTCGCCATATTTAATCTTTTTTGTTATTTTCCTGCGGCAGGAAGGTCTTCTCTTCATTCAAGGCCGGAAGAAATACAGCAAATGGTTGTAGGCGGGTTGATTTCCAGTATTGAAAGTCCGGTAATTTGTGATGTTTCGGTAATGCACATACTTGTAAATATGTCTTGGTATATAGAAAATGGGGTGAGTGACGGAATCCTTTCAGAGGAAATTCTACACTTTCTGGAAGGCGAAGTGGAACAACTTATAAATCATCTTAGTGGGATAATTTTTGACCCGGAATCCTCCCCCGAAGATGTTGAGTTTGCTTTTAGCCGTCTTATTTTGATTTTTGAAAGCGGAATTGTAGGGAGTGAGGAAGTAGTAAATGAGCTTGCGGCAGTGGTTGCGGCCTTTTCATCAGATGAAGAAACAAGGCATGTTGCGCTTGATGTTTTAAATGGTGTTAGCGGCCGGCTTCAGTTGGAAGTAGTAGGCGGATTGTTGGAATTAATCAGTAGTCCGCATACAGAACCTGATACCGTAGAATCAGTAATTGAAACGATGGCCATGGTGTTTAATAGTGAAGGGGATGATATAAATTCTTCACTTCAGATTTTAATAGCAGCCGGACTCTTTAACCTGGTTTATGACTCCGAAACTCCTCCAGAGTTAATTGAAATTATTTCAGACAGCATCCCAAACTGGGTATTTGATGTCTCCGAATCCCGTACGGCTTACCAGCAGACTATTTTCAACCACACTTTAGGTTATGTTTTAAATAACCCTGAAACTTCTCCCGAGGCAAAGCAGGCGGCTTTTAATATTTTATTTAATATAATTGAAGATGGAGGGTATTATAACTATTACTCGGCTTATTATGCGTTAGCAAATGCGCGTTTTCTGAGCAGTGACGAGATGGAAATGGTTGTGAGTTTGTTTTTTGACTTGTTAGATGACAATCCTTCTGACCGGACAAGACGAAATGTTTTAAGGGTATTTGCCAACTGCATTATAATAACCAACCTGGGATTAGACTTTGATGATTTTATGGCGGGAGAGACTGATGAAACTTTTATCTATGATATTGAATACAGAGAGGAGATGGCAGTTGCATTGCTGGATAATCTCTCTTTTCTCGAATCAGAAGCTGAAAGTCATTTTGAAGGGATACTTATTTCTTTGTGGGCTTTTGCGGCAAATGACCCGGAATTCAGTGACTCTGTGAGGGAAAGGACAAGGGATGCCGTTGAAGAAGTTTTTATAAATGAAACAAATGAAAGAATATGGCGGGAATTTGGAGTGGCAGTCCTTGGTGATTACGACGAAGATCATATGCAGGCAACTTACAATGTTATGGCATCTCTTCCTCCTGTAATGCACCCTCTGTTAATTAACTTTAATGGGGGTATTGATGTTATGACTGGCGGAATATATTCTCCAGCCACAAGAACGATAGAAATAAACCCCAATATGTCTGAATACGATACGGTAAGAGTGCTTTATCATGAAACAGGCCACTATGTTCATTTCACTCAGATGGATTCAAACCAGCGGGCAGAATGGAATGTTCTGTGGGAAGAATCATCGGAGGGCGAGGATTATGCCAGAGAATACGGCAGAGCCAATATTTTAGAAGATTTTGCAACAATGTATGAGGCATATGCTTTAGACACTCAGGGTTTTCTTGCACAGACTATAGCGAATACTGAAGATTCCGGGTGCGATGTCCGCCTCAGAAAGATTAAGTTTATAGCAGGACTTTTTGCGCACGAGCATACGCTTGAGGACGGCACTGTTGTAGAGGCTTCTTATGTCTTTGAAGTTGATGAGGAGACAGGCGGGATAACGCGCAGGAGAGTAGCCCTGGCCGGGATGGAGGTAAACGGTGAAACGTACCTTCTTCCGGATTTTAATACTGTATATGATACAGACTTTTTTTGATGGAGCCTCAAAATTGTGGCGAAAATGGTAAACATATATTAGTATACGTAAAGAGGATGGGTCGCGGGTTTGAGTGTGAGGGGGTAATCTTTAATGAAAGAAAAAGTTTTTATTCTTGTAGTTTCGGCTGCATTTGTGGTTTTCTTTGGGGCCGGTTGCGGCGGAGTAGAAGAAAGCCCCGTTATAGGTCCGTCTGAAGTTGCAGGAGATGAATATATGAAAGTAAGTTTCTACACAATAGACAGGCAGCGAATGTCCAGGGGGGAATACGTGGGTTTTGCAGAACTTAAGGGAAACCGGCTTATTGTTGAGGTCTCAGAGACTGAACTTGAGGAAATTCTGAAAAACACCTATGCGACAATGACCGGTGATGAGGTAGACGGGAAGCATATAACCAGGTTTGTAGATCTTGAACCCGGCACTCCCGGTCACCTGAAGGCGATAGCTTCGGAAATCCACAGGCATGGTTATATTTCCAGGGTAGAAAAAAAGTAGCAGTACTTTTTGCAGTGTAATTTTTTACCTTCCTTTCATATTGAATTCACACTTTTTTTATTTTTCCGGAGTATAATAGTAACAGGGTTGAAATAGAGGTATAGCTGAAATTTTGAATAAAAGAAAGAATGGTATTATAATTAAATTGAGGTGAGGCTTTAAGGGGTAAAATATATGAAGAAATACCATTGGGAGAAGAGATAAAATGAGTGGAAAAAGTTCCTTTTATTATTTTTTTAATATTATAAAAAGGTGCAGAGATCTTGCTTTGGGCATATACCGGGCGAAATATTTCAGGCCTGCGCTTATCCTATATTTTATAATAATGATCCCTCTGACTTATGTGTCGGTATTGTTGGGCAGGCAGGGTGCCTTTATCGAGGCTGAAGCTGAAGATGAAATTATTATGGTCAAGGCCGCCAGAGTTGATAATAGGGACTTCAGCGATACCCTGTCTGTTATAGGTACGGTAAAAGGGGCTTCCGAAGTAGATCTGAAGTTTGAGATAAGCGGAAGGGTGCGCTCTTTTAATTTCAGGGAGGGGGATGCTGTGCGCAGGGGTGAAGTTATAGTTTCCCTTGATGCTGAGGATGTTGTCACAAGAAGAGAACACGCGCAGGCAAAGCTGAATTCTGTTACGTCCCAGTATTTATCTGCCCAGGAGCAGTATGATGTTCACAAGGAACTCTATGAAATGGGAGCGATTATCAGGGCCCGCCTCCGTGAAGTGGAGCTTAATGTAAAAGCCCTTGAATCTGAAGTGCAGAGAGAAAGGGCCGAGCTTCGCCTGGCTGAATCCGAACTCTTAAAAACAGTGATTGCTGCGCCTACCGACGGTGTAATGGGAGCAAGACACGTTGAAACGGGAGATTTTGTTTCTCCCCATGACGAGGTGGGAACATTTATAGAAGTGGAAAATGTCTTTGTTGAAGCCGGAATAATAGAACGGGAAATACAGAGAGTGCGAAGAGGCCAGCAGGTAACAATTACATTTGATACTTACCCTGACAGGGTTTTTAGCGGGTTTGTGGACAATGTCTCAAGGATGGTGCGCGGCGAGACAAGGACTCTTCCGATACAGATAAGAATAGAGAACCCCGAACTTAAATTGTTTTCAGGTATGCTTGCCGACTGCGAAATAATGATTGAACATATAGGGGATGTTATAATGGTCCCTTCTGAAAGTATAATAGACCTGGGGCAGATGACGGTTGTCCCTCTTATCAATTCGCAGGGTGATGATACAGGTGTTGTCGAGCTCCGCCAGGTCGAAACCGGCTATTCAAGGGCTGACCTGACAGAGATAAGTTACGGGCTTGACCCCGGTGATCTTATCGTGCAAGAAACCCAGCGTCCGTTAAGTGACGGAATGACAGTCAGGGTTATTGAAGTAAGTGAGGTGAGCGCAGATTGATTGACAGGATTCTCTCCCGCCCTGTTACTATAATAATGTGTACTCTGGGGGTTGTAATTGTCGGTATTATAGCTCTCACAAACCTTCCGATAGAACTTATGCCCTCTGCCGATGAGGGAGAAATATCAATTATTTATGAAGTCCGGGGAGGGGTTCCTCCCGATAAGATAGAGCATTTTGTGTCGAGGCCCGTCGAAGATGCCGTCGGCGATGTCGATAATCTGGTTGATATACTTTCAATATCCAAGGAAGGCCGGGCAATAATAGTACTCAGGTTTTCGCCTGAAGCAGATATGACTGCAGCTTCAATAAATGTCCGGGAAAGACTTGCCCAGATAAGGGATAGGCTTCCCAGTGAAGTGGAGAGGCCTATTGTAGCCCAGTATAAGCAGGACGACATTCCTATTTTTGTTCTTGCCGCTACGTCTCACACCAGAACCGCTGAAGAGTTACGGGAAGTTGTTGATGATATGATAGAGTCACGCCTTCAGCGACTGGAAGGGGTGGCAAATGTTGATGTTTTTGGAGGGAGAGAGCGGAAGATTATGGTTGAGATTAACCCGTCGCGCCTTATTTCCTTCAATTTGTCAATGTCGGATATTATTAATGCCATAAACAGGGCAAATGTTTCTATGGTGGCGGGCGAGGCAGATGAGATGGAGAGCCAGTATCAGATAATAGCAACAGGCAGGTTTGAGAGCCTGGATGATATAGCCGGACTGGGGGTGGCGGTTTCGGAGGCAGGCAGTATCGTCCGGCTTGCGGATATAGCTTACATACGGGATTCCTACCTTGAGCCCGACAGCCTTTCAAGGTTGAATAAGCAGAGTAATGTTGCAATATATATTCAAAAAGAGACACTTGCCAGAACTGTCAGTGTTGCAAACCTTCTTACAAATGAAATAGAACTGCTCAGGAAAGAGGTTCCCCAGGATATAATTCTTAATGTAATTAAAAATGACGCGGAATATATTCAGAGCGCGCTTGATTCAATGAAAATTTCCCTTGTTATGGGTGCGCTACTGGCTGCTGCCGTGCTCATTGTTTTTCTGAGAAAGTTTGTGCTTATTTTTATCATTTTCCTCTCAATACCCGTATCTGTTCTTATGGCTATGTCTCTACTCTATTTCAATAATGTCACCCTTAATGTCATGACAATGGGCGGACTTGCCCTCGGTGTAGGTATGCTTCTGGATAATTCCATAGTTGTAATAGAAAATATTTTCAGGACTTATAGGCAGAAGAAAAACATAAGGGAAGCGGTCAGCGGGGGGGTTTCGGAGGTCTATCTTCCTATTATGGCCGGGACTGTTACTACCGTTATTGTTTTTCTTCCTATTATTTTCCTTAGCGCCGAACTGCGGAAACTTCAGGGCGATATGGCGCTGGCAATAATGTATTCCCTTCTGGCTTCTCTGTTTGCTTCTCTGACATTGGTTCCTTTTCTCTATCTGAAGTTTGCCTCTGCTCCCGGCAGGGAAAAGTCACCTGGAAATGAGCTGCATAGAAACTACAAAAAAATAATGGGTAAATTTTTAAAGCTCAGGACCTGGATAATAGGTGGTACGGCTGTTTTGTTTGCCGCAGCCGCTTTTCTTTTTGCAAGAATTGATATGAACCTTTTTGAAACCCAGGAGGAGAATGAGTTTACGGTTCACGTTGAGCTGCCTACCGGAGCAAGGCTGGGCGCCTCGGATGACAGGGTTCAGCAGGTTGAAAATATACTTAAGGATCAGCCGGAAGTTAAAAATGTTTCAACGCGAATAGAGAAATGGTCTTCACGGCTCTATGTGACCCTTGTGGATTACAGGGATAGAGAAAGGAACAAGGACCAGATAATAGAGTCACTGAGGCCCCAGTTTGAAACAATCCAGCCTGCATTTATATATTTTCAGGAATCCCAGGAAATGGCTGAGAAAGAAGTTTTTGTTGAACTGTACGGGTATTCTTATGAAATTCTTAAGAACCTTGTTCATGAAGTGGGCGGCCGTATAGGAGCCATACCCGGACTGGAAGATGTCAAGATAAGAATGAGGGAAGGCAGGCCGGAAAAAGTTATTATTCCTGACAGGGCGAGGGTCGCTCTCGCGGGCCTGACAATTTCGGATATTGCCGAAAATATGCATGCCAGGCTCAGGGGGCTTGTTTCTACAAGATACCACGAGGACGCACGGGAAATTGAAGTTATAGTGCGCCAGCACAGGCCCACCATATCGGATTTTGAGCAGCTTTACAGGTCAAGGCTGATGATGCCTTCCAGGGTATATGCTCAGCTTAATCAGATGGCTGACTTCCGGGAAGA
>PWOI01000094.1 GCA_003557485.1 Elusimicrobiota bacterium
GAGAGTTTCCTATAGTTTCTGTAAAAGTAGATCTTTGAAAACTTGAGTGGGTCACCAAAAACCTCCATAATGGGTAGTATACAGTACTCAAAAGGAGGAGATGATGACCCAGTTAGATGGTACGCAATTGAGAGAAGTTTTGCAAGAAGCGCTGAAGAATGACCAGGATTTTCTTAAAGAGGTCTTGGGTGTAACGCTGCAGGATTTTCTGGAATTTGAACGAGATGAGCAGATTGCTGTAGGCAAGAATGTTAGAGACGAGAATCGTCAGGGAACGCGTAACGGATACAAAGACCGAAGCCTAAATACGCGCCTAGGCCGATTGCAGCTAAAGAAACCCCAGATCAGAGAGTTTCCGTTCACAACAAATCTCTTTGAGAACTATCAGCGCAGTGAAAAAGCGCTACTCATTGCGATCCAGCAGATAGTGATAGATGGTGTATCTACAAATAAAGTTAAGAAGATACTCTCTAAACTTTCTGAGGATTTGAGTTTCTCAAAATCCTCCGTAAGTCGACTGATGCAGGAACTTGACCCAATGATAAAAGAATGGCGAATGAGACAGCTAAGAGAGCGCTACGCTTATTTAATTTCTGACGCCTGTTATTTCTATATCAGGGAGAACAAGAAAGTTGTGAGTATGCCGCTGCTTGTTTCAATCGGGATAGATGAGGAAGGGCGTAGAGATATTCTTGGAGTGGATATGGCTGTCTCTGAAAGTGAAGAAGCCTGGAGAGAGCATCATAGAAAGCTGAAAGCTCGGGGGCTTAAAACAGTAAGCCTCACAATTTCTGACAAGCTTGCAGGACTTGTGAGAGTTCTTAATGAGGAATATGCAGGCAGTCCTCATCAGAGATGCATGGTTCATTTTGAAAGAAATGTGCTTTCAAAGGTCCCTTACAAAGAAAGGAAAGAACTCGGGAATTATTTAAAGCAGATATATAATTCTCCGACTAGGAAAATGGCTTTGCAAATTGCTTCAATGATTGCGGATGAATACAAAAACAGATACCCGGCGGTATCGAGGATATTGAACAGACATGTTGAGGAAACACTCTCATATTTTGAGTTTGCCGAGCATCACTGGAGAAAGATTCGTACGACGAATTTAATTGAAGGAACATTAAACAGTATCCTAAAAAAACGGGCTAAAGTAGTAGGAATATTTCCTAATCGTGAATCCTGCATAAGATACGCCTGCTGTCAGTTGATGGAAATAGCGGAAGATTGGCAAACCGGCAGAAGGTACATGAGAATGAATGGAAATGAGGCTGAAGATGCGGGTGAATTATTAGAGGAAATTAGGAAAGTAAAAATGACGGAGGAATTGGTTGCTCACTAACTTTTACAGAACAATTGGGATTGACTCGCAAGAGGCCGAATAAGACGTTTTTATTTTATCCGAAGGGTCTTATACCCAGCAAAAATACGCAAAAAGGCTTATTTTCAGCCTTGTAGATTAAAATGGCAGTTCGGTAGTTTTCATAATTGAAAATACAAATTAGGCGGGTTCAATAATCTGACTTGTTTAAATATAAGATACAAAAACAATCGGGCATCGTTAAAACTGAAGCACTTTCCAGAATTAAAAATAAAAACAGGTTAAGAAGCGGATTGTTAAACTACATGATTAAGAAGGCGCTGGTTTAAATATGATATTACAGTAATTAGCCCGGTTACAATTAAACGGATCCGTTTTATAATAGAAATTCTTAATTAATGGTATTTTATTGATTATTTAATTTTATAAGGGATGTATCTACAGGCTTGTTAGACATAATCAGTATAAAAACACTATTGAGATGGCGCGAGGCGGCAATATGCAGCTCTTCAGGAGTCAATTTGAGTATCTGTTCTCTAAAAATACTTCCGTCAGGATCCCCGATACCGTATATAGCGTCAAGTCCGGCTGCTTCGGCACGGGCGCTGTTCGTCTGGCGTGACGAAAACTCACCGAAAATAACATTTGCAGCCGCCCTTTCTAAATCCTCGTCGGGAACAGGCGTTTCAACAGCTCTTTTAAGCACATAAAGGGCCCGATTTACAGATTCCGGAGCAAGATCGGCGGATGTATTAAAGGTCATCTCAAAATATCCCGGCACAAGACCGGTAACGGGCCTTGCCCAGGCAGCATATACGAGCCCGGGCCCATCGCCCCGGAGGGCCTGTTCGAGCCATCCGGACGGAAAATCGCTTATAACGGCAGAAAGGACCCTCAGAGCGGGATAATCGGGGCTTGAATGGTCTACATAGGGCCCTATACCCATTTTTACTGCTGTAACGGGCTTTGCCGTTTTAACAGTTTTTATAGCTGCAGAAGGCGGCACGGGAAGCGGAGGAACGAACTTTTTATCGTCTTTTGCCGGTATATCTCCAAATAGTTCCTCTGCCTTTTTAAATACTTCTTCTGGTTCAATGTCTCCGGTAACGGAAAGAACCATTTCAGCAGGGTTTATCCTATCAGAATGAAAATTTTTCAGTTCGGAGGAAGTGAGATTTTCAACAGTTTCCCGTCGCCCCGAGGACATCTGAGACCATTGGTGGCCGGCAAAGTAACTGGAACGAAAATGCTCGGTAAGCTCTCCGTACCAGGAATCACTGCGGCGGTCTATAGATGCTATAATCCTTGGACGCATCTTACCCCATTCATCGTCTAGAAAAGCCGGCCTCAGGGCCGCCTCAGCCATAAGCTCCATAACGCGGACCCAGTCTTCGCTGAGCGACCTCGCTCTTATATAATCGGTATTATATCCGCTCCCGGCAGACAGGGATGCTCCCAGGTTTTCCACTTCCTCTGAAAACTCATCCGCGGTGAAGTTTTTACTACCCCTGGTAAGCATTGACATAGCTGCAGCTGAGCGCCCTTCTCTTCCCTCTTCTTCCGCAAGAAGCCCTCCTTTGAAGTATAGATTCATCGCAGCCTGGGGCACAACCGTAGAACGCTGAGCTATCACTGTAAGCCCATTTTTAAGCTTAAAAAACTCATAATTCCCGACCTCTGCCTTACGAACTGCAAAATCCTGTTTTTTACGGCTACGTATTTTATCTGTTATCCTTGAATTATCAAGTTTAATTTTCTCGTGCGAAAAACCGTCTGTATCAGCATCATCTATACGCCTTAATGGTTCAGCTCTGTGATCCCCGGTTTCAGGAAGAAGTATGACGGTTATTGTTCTTTCAGGAGACAGATATAAAGATGCCGCCCTACGGACATCTTCTGCAGTCAGCTTCTGGATCTGTTCCAGGTAATAAAACATATAATCGGGATTTCCGGAATCCATCGCATCGGAAGCAAACCTTGAAGCAATCTCTCGTACAGACTGGTTTGAAACGAGTATTCTTGAGCGTATATTTCTTTTCGCTCTTTCCAGTTCTTCGTCATCGACAAGCCTCTCCGAAATCAATTTTACCTGCTTAAGTATTGATTCCCTGGCCCTGCTGACAGATTCCTCATAGTTTTCCCCTGGGGCGGTTACGGCGTCTATTCCGAAAAACCCCTCCCCCCATCCAAAACTTAGATTATATGAACTCACGGACGTTACCAGTTGCTCCCTGTCACGCACCTGACGGTTCAGGGGCGAAGTGTCACCGCGGCCGAGTATCTCGGCCAGCAGCCCCAGAGCATAAATGTCCTCTTCACCGATCCTTGTTCCCGGCCAGGCAAGGCGCAGGCGGGGCCTGCTTATGTCAGCGCGGCCCGTCATTTCTACCGGGGAATCCGGAACCGGTTCTACCGGGAATTTTATTTCCGGAACAGGGGATGACGGTACTCCTGCGAAGTTTTTCGATACCCTTTCAATTACTTTTTCCGGGTCAATGTCTCCAGCAACCGAGAATATCATATTATTCGGAACGTACATTCTCCTGTAAAAATCCAGAAGGTCTTCCCTTGTTATCTGGAGAAATTCGTCTATATAACCTATAGTAGGATGCCGGGCCGGATGGGCTGAGTAGCGGGCCTGCTGGGTAAGCCTCCAGAATATACGGTCGGGGTCCCCCTCTCCCATTGAGAATTCCTGCCGGATTACTTCTCTCTCTCTCTGAAACTCGCTTTCAGGAATGGTTGCATTCAGCATCCAGTCAGACAGAAGGTCAACAATTGTATATGCATGCTCTGAAGCAGCATTTACGTAATAAAAGACGCCGTCAAGCCCTGTTGCGGCGTTTTGCTGGGCTCCTATTTTTCCAAGTATACGGGTTGATTCGATTTCCGGGCGTGTTGTTGTAGAACCGCCGCACAGAAGATGTTCAAGAAAATGAGAAATCCCCGCCCCGCAGTATTCCTGCTCGTATGCCGAACCGGTCTCTACCCACACCTGTGCGCTTACAACCGGAGCAACAGGCACCCGGCTGGCTATAACTATCATTCCGTTATCCAGTTCAGCTATTAATCTGTCATCTCTTTGGTCGATCAATTCGTAATCTCCTTTCTCTACCGTACGGGCGCTGCGGGCAAGGCAACCGTAAAGACAAATCGCCAGAATCAACGGAATTGTCAATACGTAATTCTTTCTCAGCATAATTGTCAGGAAAGTTTATTTTCGCTCTTCCGAGTGCCGGTTAACCCGCCTAGAATTTCCCGGGCAAGGCGGCCGTAATTCATTGTATATAAATGTATGCCCTCAGCAGTGCCGCTGGCTATGATTTCTTCTATTTGACGTCTTGCATATTCTACACCTGCCTTTACCATATCTTCAGGGTTTGAAGAGTACTTTTTAATTACAAAGTCAAGCTCTCCGGGAATTGAAGCTCCGCTCAGCATTACCATTTTCTTAATCATTGACGCCTTGAAAACAGGCATTATACCCGCAGATACCGGCACTTTTATACCGGCAGCCCTTATTCTATCTATATAAGAGTAAAAACAATCATTATTAAAAAAAAGCTGTGTTATGATAAATTCTCCGCCTGCGTCAATTTTATTCTTGAGGTATATAATATCTTTTTCATAATTTTCGGATTCAGGGTGCCCTTCAGGATAACCGGCAACACCGGCGCAAAAATTACCGGCAGCCTTTTTAATAAAGCCTGCAAGGTCGCATGCATACCGGAAATCACCGGCCGTATCGCCTTTCTCTCTTCCCTCCGGTATATCCCCCCTGAGCGCAAGTATGTTGTTTATATTTTTATCATTGAGCTGCCCGAGAAGACTCTCAATATCCTCCCGGGAACTGTCTATGCAGGTCAGATGCATAAGAGGTTCGAGGCTGTAGCGGTTTTTAATATCAGAGCTTATCTGCATCGTCCTTTTTTTTGTCCCGCCGCCGGCTCCGTAGGTAACACTTACAAAATGGGGATTTACACTGCTTATTTCCTCAATTGTACGGTATATTGAACTTAATTCCGATTCCGGACGAGGCGGGAAAATTTCGCAGGAAAAAACTGTACTGTTCTCCCTGTATATATCTGATATTCTCATCTGTCAGCTGAACCTGTAACTATATATGAAGTTATTCCTGTTTTACGGGATGAAGCGGCCAGATATGTATGTGCTTCTTCAAAAACAATCCATTGTGTTTTCATATCCGCACCGTCTGTTTCTCCCCTGGCAAGAATATTGCCCTCCATATCAAACACAAGGATACGCCCGTCGCGGGTCCCGCAGGAAAAAATTGCGTCAAAGGGATGCTTTGATGATGAAGTAACAGCAGCAATTTCACTGTATCCAAGTATAAGTTCCCACTTAATGTTACCGTCAAAGTCAATAAGCTTAAGCACTTCGTTTTCCCTTGAAGTTCCCGAAACAAGTATTGAACCGTTTAGCGGCCTGGCAAAGGAAGTAACTATTCCTGTTTTGATAACTTTTTCAAGTTCTCCGAAAGGTGTAAAAATCATAACCGGACCGCCCGCAGAGGCGGCCAGTATACCCGGTGAGTCGCCCCCGTATTCAATAACATCAACAGAAACGACATTATGTATCCGGGTGCTGGTAAATATGACTGTGCCGTCGCCAGAAACAGCCTTAAGCCCCTTAAGTCCCGCAAGCCCTAAAATCATTTCAAACGAGCCGTCAGCTGTTAAATCTGCAGACTTAACGGTATTAACAGAAGGCGGATATGAAAAGACAGAAACTGTTTTAGCTTTTTCATCTACTATATGCACGCTGCTTCCTGCATGGCTGTAAAGAATAAAGTTCATCTCTCCCTTATCTTTCAGAGGCATTAATTCAAGCCTGCTGTAATCGGAAGGAATATTAATTGACTCTTCTATTTCACCCCGGGAATTAATACTGTAAAGATTCCCGCCCGGCCCGATCGCATATATCTTTTCATTTGTCTTAATATCAGAAACATTAAGAGGAAGATTCCACTGCGGCAGCATTCCCTTGAATTTTGCGGGCTGAACCATTCCTGCGGAAATAAGTGCGGCTCCCTCCGTTATAAGAGCTGTTTCTTCCGCGATTATCGAGCTTAGAGAATCAAAATAGCCGGAATAAGCCTGCTGTATTTCACCCTGAAGGCCTACTGTTACAGCAGAGGGAAATCGCCGGAGTCCTATTGAGTCCAAAACATACGGCTGCTTATCCAGCGCCCCTGTAAAAATATTACCGGTATCTTCAATAAGTTTCTCAAGCTCCTCTTCGGTTCCGGTACGCGAAACAAGGATCAACTCTGTATCTTTCAGCTTGCCATATTCTCTTGCTATCTCTTTAACAAAAGTTCTGGACTCATCTTCTTCCGGCCGG
The DNA here is from genome assembly GCA_003557485.1 of Elusimicrobiota bacterium. GTDB lineage: Bacteria > CG03 > SLGR01 > SLGR01 > PWQF01 > PWMP01. Next base: position 6,686 of record PWOI01000094.1, read on the forward strand.
ACAAAAATCAGAATAACGATACGTCCCTTAAAATCAGATAGACTGAACCTGCGGCCGTCTAATGCGGCAAATGAATAACCACCCATATACCGTCCTGTAAGCGGAAATACGGATTCTTCCGGCCGCAGAAGATTGTCTGAAACACGGGCGCTGTCCGGGGGAGAAAAAGAAAAAACCATCGGGTCAATCTTACTGTCAAAAACTGCATTATCATAAATTTCAACATAATGCATATCTACCTGACCCGAGTCGGTATTTGCTGAAACAGTCATATTTAACTCTATTTTTTTTATGGAAAAGGTATCCTTTTCCACAACAATAGATACTTTATAGTTGTTTTCCCGCATATCAATAATATAGTAAACTTTACCATCAATTTCTTCGGTACGGGCAGGATAGGCCGAAGAAGTATCTATGAAGTTTTCAGGAGACGAAGCAAAAGCAAAAAGAGCAAACTGCTGGATTGTGAAATCACTATACGAATCAAGGTCGGGCACAAGGACCTCCTCAAAAGAATCAGGAGCGCCTATAATCGAATACTGTTCAAAATAGGGTACATAAACCCACATATTCTTACCGTCGCTTACAATTGTCCTTCCGAAAACACCGTCCAGATGAAGCAGAGAAAACTTATTGGGATGCTGGATATCTATTTTGTACTCGGAAGCAAAACGGTTTTCAGCTCCGGCGCTGCGTATGGTCCTCATTATTCTGGCATAGGATGAATAGGTTTCAAAGCCGGAATATTTCTCAAATACTTTTTGAAGTATTTCGGAAGAAGACGGAGTAGAACCCTCTGTTGAAGCAGGTACTGAAAAAATTATAAATGCAAAGACAGTGAGAAGATATTTAAAATGTTTTAATTTATAAGGAAACACGGTTATTTGCTTCCTCCTGTTTTCAGAAACGAATAATAGTCCAGGGAATCCTGAAACCAGCTCTTTATGTTAGAAGTAAAAGAGTCGAAGTTCTGGGCAAGGCAGAACCCCCTTGCGGAGTCGGCATTTCCCTCGCATATAAATCCGTCAACGGGAGCTATATCAAACTGGACCCGCGCCGGTATTTTGCCAGCAAGTTCATCCGGAAAAGTACCAATGAAAATTTTAAACGCTTCCGCCCCTTTTTTAAGAAGCCCGAAAAACTTACGGCCGCCTCCCGCGGCGCTTACCATTAGAGGATTGACCGGGAGCAACCGGTCAAGCTCAAGCTCTCCTGTCTGCTTGTTTGAGATGTTGTCCGCGCCTGCATATCCTATTCCTTCATCAGTGAATTTTATCTGGAAAAGCCGGGCATATATAGTTTCAACTATTATTCCCGCCCTGCTCAAACGGTAATGGGCCCTCAGCCCCCAGGTGCCGAAATTAATATAGCGATTGACAAGAGGAGCATATCTCCTGCTGAATTTCTTTTCAAAAAGCTCTATGGCACCGGCAAGCTTTTTAACGGCTTGCTCTCTATCCATCAATTCCGGCTTCGGAGATTTTCCAAGCAGATCCTTCAGTTCCTGAGGACTCTTCAATTCTGTTTCTATATAGTTTTTATTAAGTACCTTTGATGACTTAAATTTATTGTAAATCCACCATAGTTCCTCAATGGCTTCTTTCGAATCGGGGTCTACAGTCAGTGGCTCTATACGCGTCTCTTCAACTATCCCCGAAAGGCGTGACATATCAGGAAGAGAAAAACAGGTTTTTCCCCCGTTTCTTTTAAGTGTAAGCCTGAAGCCTCCCAGACCTCCGCCACCGGTAGTGGGTTTAACGAAAAACATATCTGATTCTATATCCGCGCATGCCGCGTCAAGAATAGCAGATGCAACATCCGAAGGAGTTTTTCCTTCAGGGTCAATAAATCTGTATTTCGCAATAAGCCCTTCTCCGCCGTTGTCGGCCAGCATACGGTATGTTTTAAGTTTATTTGAAAAAATACCGCCCGGAGCTGTCCACTGTCCCGGAGAAGAGACGCTGCCCTGTTTTTCTATACGCTCAACTGTTTTAAGGTTATAACAGTTTCGGTTAACACACTGTGAAATCACAAGAGAAGAGCCGGGTTTTGCGGAAAGCCGGGCAAGAAGCTCTTTCTCCGTATTAACAACACTCCCTTCTCCACAAACATTTCTGGATTCGGAAGTTGCCGGCAGTTTGTCATCAGATGCGTCTACCCATATTATATTGTCAGGGAGAATAGACCTTTCTGGATATGTCAGGCGTGTATTTTTGTACTCATCAAGGGAATTCAGCCATTTGTTGAAGTTTTGCTTTAACTCCTCGGCAAAGGCGTTATCCGAACCGTCAAAGCGGCGGGCCGCCTCAAGAAGTTCATCTGTATAACTTTTTGGATTTCTTTTATTCATATATGATCTTATTGTATATTTTTTTGACTGTTCGTTCAATCCGGTTTTTAAGGCTTTTAAGGTCATCTTTAAGAACCCTGCCGGGAAAATGAATTTTCGCAACCGGAGCCGAAGGGTCAAGAATACTATCGCTGAAAGGCACTGCGCAGCAGAGCGCAAATTCGCCCGGCCCCCGGCAGTCATTCACAGAGTATCCTTCTCTCAGAAAAACAGGTTCACCTTTCTTTAATTTATATATTCCGGGGCTGAGACTGCCTTTTATCCGGATAGTCTTTCCGGTCAGGTTGTGAAGTATAACCTGCGACCCCTCCGGATCAAATATAAAATCATCACCGGAACTGACGGGGAGAAATTGCGCTATATGCTTAAGTACAAGAGGACTCCTGCGAAATTTCAATTCAAGCTGTGTCAGCAGAGAGGTGGAATTCTGGAACCTGGGGTTTATTTCCACAGGATAAACATTACTGCCGTCGCATATAAGGTCCAGCCCCATCATTCCCCGGAAACCATTTTTTGACATATAAAGTCCGGTTTTTTCTGTTATATCATTAATCCTATTTTTAACGCTATCGCTCACCGCGGACGCCGATGAAAAGTCGTTACCTGAGAAACCGAATCTCCTGTCAGTCAAAGAAGGAGATCCTATTACCTGCAGAGAAACGGGAGACAGAAAGACCTCCCCGTTTCCAACTACAGCGTTTATATTCAGCGAAAATCCGTGAAGGTACCTGTATATTATAAGGGGATATATTACGCCGCTTCCCAGGGCACGGTCAAAATCTTCCAGGGAATGTATTAAGAAAGTGTTTTCCCCGGAGGAACCCACCGGAAACTGAAGAACAAAAGGCAGGCCCCATTTTTTCTTAAGAGAAGAGTAATTCGCGGCATTTTTTTCCACTATTTCACCGGGCATAGGGTCAATGCCGGATTTAAACTGCCATTTTCTGAAAAGTATCTTATTATCAAACCTGTTTTTCAATCCTACAGGCGCAGAGATTATTTTTATATTCCCGTTTCCTGCCGCCTCTCTTTCAATACCTTCTATTGAACGGTACATAATGCAGTTCATAGGCCGAGAAAACTTTTTATCAATTTCTTTTTTAAGTTTTCCCTCAAATACGAATTTAAGATCGTTATTAGAAAAATTCTTTCTTCTTCCCTCCTTTTTTTCAAGGGATATAATTTTTTCTTCTCCCCATTTTTCAGCTATATCGATTCCCCAATCACAGCAGACCAGAAGGTCCAGCCCCGTAATTTCACTGATGGCAAGCCCGTCATGGGCTCTCTGGCCCCACCAGCTCCAACGGTATTTTTTTAATTCGTCGAAATTACTCATTGACCATATAAGCCGGCGGCAGAACAAGTCCTTCTTTCATCATGTCTCTTACGCGGCCCCTGTCCCCGAAAGCTATTTTACCCGCAAAAAGTATGCGGGGAAAATCTTTTTCTTTTTTTATTTCCTCTATTTTCCTGTATCCCGTTATGTAATGAATATCTTTTGTCAGAGCGCCGGGACAGGATGTGTCTTCCAGTCCTCTTTTTGCCCTTTCTGTAAGCCTGTATGCCAAATCCGGAGGAAACCACTGCAGAAGTAAATTAAAAACTTCCCTGAAGGATTTTTCAATACCTGAACGGACAGCCATAAGCCGGCCGGCATAAACCTTCATCTGTTCCGGGGGAGATTGTCCGCCTGATGTTTCAAAATAAACAGCAAGCCCCTCTTCCGCTTCATTATATCCGGCAGTTCCTGTTTTAAATATAGGCCATTTCTGTCTTGCGCCGTTTAATGCGCGAAAAATATGAACCTCTATTTCATGTACAGCCAGTCTTTTATCCTCACCGTGTAAAAATTTTGAAGAACTGTTTATGCATATGGTATTTTCAGCGGGTTTTATATTCATTTTAGAGGCCATATCTTTTTTCATCTCTATTCTCCAGCCCTTTATTGATCTCTTAAGAAGTTCTTCTTTAATGGCTTTTTTTATTTCCCGCGCGGTAACAGGCTCGGAAAAATCACTGCCGCTTCCGGAGAGAACTCCATCGGCAAAACTTACATCCTCTTCTGAAGGCAAGCCGAATATTTTACCGGAAATGTCAGTAAAACGCCCAGGATCCGGGCGGGCGGCAAGAAGAGAGCATTTATGGAGCGTTTCTTTTCTTAGCCTTCTGTAAAATTCAGATACGGGAGACGGGCCTTCACTTTTTAGATTTTTGGCCATTCTGTATACTTCCATAATGTCAGCGCCGTCATAACTGTACCTGAAAACAGGATTATATACGGAAGACCCCAGGAACTTTTTCCTCTCTTCTTCCCTGTTTAAGGGCAGCAGGCGTCTGTAGAAATCCAGTGATTCCTGAATTTTTAAAAATTGACTGAAAAATTTCATCAGAAAAATATTAGCAGATTATCAGCTATAATCAAGAAGAAGCTGGTTACTAAAAATTTTATTTTTATGAAAATTTTGATAACATTAACCTGTAATGTACAGGAAATTAACGGAAAAACGAATAAAGTCACTGAAAAGCATTACCGGCGACAATAATGTTCTTACGGAAACCGCAGACATAGAAAAATACTCTACAGACGAGTCACCGGACCTTAAGTATATGCCGGAAACAGTCCTGACACCTGAAAACCACCGACAGGTACTTGAGATTGCCAGATATGCCGTTTCGGAAAAGTTTGCTCTTACGCCAAGAGGAGGAGGAACCTCGCTTACGGGCTCTCCTCTGCCCGTTTCGGGAGGAGCCGTTATTTCATTTGAGAAAATGAATAATATACTTGATATTGATACTTCTTCGCGCATGGCGGTGCTTCAGCCGGGGGTTATAACCGGTGATCTGGACAGACAGGCTGCTAAATACGGGCTTTTTTACCCTGTTAATCCTGCATCTCTTGACTCCTGCACGCTTGGAGGAAATGCAGCAACTGCGGCAGGAGGAGCAAATACAGTCCGGTACGGAACTACAAGAAATTACCTGTCAGGGATAAAGGCGGTAGACGGGAATGCCGCAGAGTGGCAAGCCGGCGGAAAGATAGTAAAAAATTCAACAGACCAACAGCTTCTGCAGCTGGTTGCAGGAAGCGAAGGAACCCTCTCTATTTTCACTTCCCTTGTCTTCAGGCTGACTGAAAGGCCTGAAAAAAACGCATGGATTATAGCTCCGTTCCGTGACACAGCCAAAGTTCCGGTGGCGGCGGCAAAAATATTTTCCCTTTCACTTAATCCCACGATGGTTGAACTAATGGACAGGCTTACGCTTGATTGCTGCCGGAAATATACAGGGGAGAAAATAGAATTTGATGAATACAGCCATCTTCTTATACGCCTTGATTCCGGCGGGCATCTTTCATCTTCTGCCTTCCAGGACATTCTCTTTACTGCAGGACAGGCCTGCCTTCAGGCAGGCGCGGAGGATGTTCTTATTGCAGAGTCCGCCGCAGAGCAGGAAAAAATATGGAAGATCCGTAGTTCCATACACGACGCGATAAAGGAAACCTGCGGCTCCATATTTGAGGAAGACGTTACAGTCCCTGTAGGGCAGGTCTCACAGCTCCTGACAGAAGCACGCAATATTTCTGAATCCACAGGTTATGAAACGGCTGTATACGGCCACCTGGGAGACGGTAATATACATGTAAATTTTACCGGCAGGAACGCGCCGGCAAAAAAGATTAAAGAAATGAAAAAATCAATTTTCGAGGCGGCACTGAAACTTGGAGGAAAACTCTCAGGTGAGCACGGTATAGGACTTACAAAGAAAGATTATTTCTGCAGGTACGTTGACCCCTCCTATGTCAACCTTCTCAGGAAAGTAAAAAAACAGTTTGATCCGGAGAACATACTTAATCCGGGCAAAATATTTTAATTTATTCTTTTGGTTATAAATTTAATTTCGCCCTCGCCAAGGCTGAAATCAAATTTTTCTGTTTTAATCCTTCCGGATGATGTGCGTACAAGGGCGCTGAAACTGTATTCGCCGGGAGAAAGATACTGCCTTGCAAAGTATATATTATTAGGAAGTGTCAGCCACGACCTTGTATCGGCCCTTTCAGTAGCCGCACCAAAAATATTAGTAAGAGCTGCCAGAAACCCCCGCACTCCGGATTCATCCTCATCGGGATCCCCCCTGACCTGCCTGTATCCTACATATTTAGCTATGGCTCTTGCTATAGCCCTTGCAACTATGGCTCCCTGCATTTTTTCAAAGTTGACAAGAGCCAGTTTTCCCGGGCTTTCTGCAAGCTCCATCTGAATGGAACCTCCCCTGTAGTTTAGAACAATCTCCGTAACTGTTTCTTCTGGAAGAACATATTCCGGAAGAGCTACCCTGAGATGATAGACATCCGCAAGCTGGTCTCTGTACTGATCTCTCTTTTTCTGGGGAATCGCCATATGTACTGCCGTTTCCTTTTTATGAGGGGCAAAGCCGGTTTCAAAGAGGAAAACAACCTGACCGTATCTCTCCGGAAGCTCAAAGGGAACTTGAGCCTGGCTTGGCATCTCGCTCCTGCGGACAAACCGCGTACGCTCCAGGAATGCCCATATGTCTTTTCTAAGCTGCCGCGGAGGGCCTATCCCCAGGTCTTCAGAATACCATCCGGTATAGGATTCATAGGCCTTTTTATACTCTATAAATGCGCTTGAAACTTCTCCGGCGGCTTCATAAAGAATAGCAGTTATGTAATGAAAAAAAGCACTGTCGGTTTCAAAAAGAGAAAGTTTATGGTTTATCCTCCTAACTTCAACCAGCGCTCCTTCGAGGTCTGCAAGATAGAGGTAATTGAGCATCTTGTAGTAGTTTACGAAGAGATAGTCATAATAGTGTCCGCGGTACGGAAGAACAAGGTCAGATGAAAGGAGTGCAGCAGCTTCGGCGCTTATACTTCTGGTATACATTTCATCAGATATCCATTCAGCCCGCTCCAGAAAATAATTGCTTTGCCGGTAGTCTCCGGCAAGATGATAAAGAAGTCCCGCTTCCAGGTGGTAAAGAAGCCGGTCTCTGCGGCGTTTATGCAGGCCGGCGGATTCAAGCCCCCCGAAAGCCCTCTCTACTCTTCCCTCACTTATATCTCTCCGGACAGGAGCCATATGCTCCGGATATGTTTTTGCGCAGGCCGGCAGCGCCAGAAGTACTGCCAGCAGAAACTTACTCATTTAAAGATTAAGATCAGCCCCTTATATATTTTTTGATCTCTTTATTTCCAATCCAGACTTTCTGGTTGGTCGCAGTATGGATAAGCTCAAGGTTTACCTGGTAATATATTACCCGCCTTCTTCCTTCCTGGTCTACTATTGAATTTACGCTGCCTGTAAGCATATAGTCGGCTCCTATTTCACGCATAAACTCAGCTACGGTCTCCTCGGAGGCCCATTCCTGCATATCCATACGTTCCTCCCGGACCTGCTCCCTCTCATCTGCTGAAGCAACCATATTAACCATACCGGAATTAATAAAAGCCCTTTCCAGGTCTTTAGTGAAAGTTTCGGTTACTATATGCTCGTCCGTCCTGTTAACAACGTTGCCCACTATAACCGTAGGCTGTTTACCTTCACGCTCTATGAAATTTCCGAGCCACGGCCTTTCAAGCGCATCTTTTATCATTTCTTCCGATACCAGGCGGGAATCGGTGGCGTTCCACCTGCCTGAAAGGTCGATCTGTTCATCAACTCCTATCCTGGCAACCCGTTTACGGCCACACCCCGATGCAATACCGGCAACAAGAACAAACGCGGCTAATAATAGATAACTTCTTTTCATTTCTTCCTTCCTCCCTTTTAAACGGTTCTTTCAACCCCTCTAATATTAATTTTAATCAAACAGCCTTAAAAAGCAAACAGCGGCCTTCGTATATATTTTTTAATACTTTCCTGTCCCGACCAGATCACCCTGTTGGTTTCAAGGTCTATGAGGTTCAGGTCTGCCTGATAATAAACTACACGTTCCCCTCCCTCCTCGTCCAATATGGAATTAAGGACACCTGTAAGAATAAAATCAGCTCCGTACTCTGCTCCGAACTCCCTTGCGGTTTCTATTGAGGCCCACTGCTGCATATCGGCCCTTTCCTCTCTGACCTGTTCTCTTTCCTCTGCCGAGGCCACCAGATTTATTTCACCGGAGTTAAGCATTTCCCTTTCGAGATCCTTTATAAAAGTAAGAACATCTATATGCTCGAAAGTCCTGTTTCTGACACGCCCTACTATAACTACGGGGTTTCTCTCTTCCCGGGAGTGGAACCTCCTGTACCATCCCCCGTCAAGAACCTGGTTGATAAGAGATTCAGCCACAAGTGCGGAATCTGTTGAACTCCAGCGCCCGGAAAGTTCTATCTCATAATCCGATTCCAGCCGCGCAACTCTTTTACCGCCGCAGCCTGCTGTAATCATAACGGCAAATAAAAGAAACGCTGCTGCGCAACTGCCCGGCTTCATTTTTCTTCAAGCTCCCGCCTTCTTCTCTGCCTTTCCTCTTCTATTCTCTTCAAGCGCTGCTCTATAATCTCTTTTCTCTGCTGCTCTATAATCAATCGCCTGCGTTCTGCCTGCTCCTGTCTTATTCCGCTGTAGCGGAGCCTTATTTCTTCAAGAATTTCTGACCGGGCCTCTTTTTCTCTTTCCAGAGCAGCCTGCTCCGTTCTGAGACGGCCTATTTTTTCTCTTATCGGACCCTGTTCTTCAGCAGGAGCGGCGCGCAAAAGGCCTCTCTGGCGCCTGAGATATGCCTCCACGGCCCGGAGGCGCCTGAGATTAAGAAAAGACTGCATCCTTTCATCAAAGTGTATCCACCGCAGCTGCCTTGTATCGGTTATTTCACCTATAATTACCGGAGCCTCTGCAAGACGTGCGGATGCAGCAAAATTTTCACTTACTTCAACAGGGGGAAAATATGCCTCTTCTGCCGGGACTGCTGCCAGCAATATACTCCCCCCGTATACTTCAACTTCACATAAACCTTCTTTTTCATATATCACTGCAAAATCAGTTCCTCTCACTGAAGCTACGGCAACGGGCGTATGTATATCCATCTTTTCCCGGTCAATGCCGGATATGCGGGCCCGGAGGGCGCCGTAAAACATTTCAATAGAGGTTTCTTCTCCTTTTGACTTTACTTCAAAAGAAGTTTCTTCATCCATATCTATCTGCTTATCAGCATCCAGATAGATACGCGCAAATGAATCCGGACCCGTTCTGACAGTCGACCCTTCTTCTAAAACCGTTCCGCTCTCTACAACGGTCCATTCGCTTTCACCGGGAAGAATTACCATAACCTCTCCCTCAAAGTAAGAAAAACTCTCAAGAGGGCTAGCCGGAACTGATATTTCTTCGGGTTTAGGATCAAGCGGTACCGCGGTATCAGGAGAGGTTTTAGCGCACCCGTACAATATCAATAAAAATAAGCTCACAAACGTTAAAAAATATTTCATGTTTCTATTCAAAGCATATTCTCCTGTTAGTCAAAAATAGCTGCAAGCAGCCTTTTTTTCTCTGCAATAGCACTTTCCGGACACCGCTCACCGCAGCAGAAACACCTGATGCACTTTTTTAAGTTAAATTCCGGTATCCTTTCCGAAAAGGAAACTGCATCAACCGGGCATATCTCTGCGCATTTTCTGCAATAAGTGCAGTTTTGCCTCTCCACCCGCGGGTACCTGTCAAGCAGCGGAGAAAACATACCAAGAGCAAACCGGGGTATAAACCTTCCAAGCCTGGGTACGAGAGGGACCCTGAACCCGTCAAATTCCCTGTCGTTTTCCTTGTAATGTCTTATTATATCAATATTGTTGATTTTTCCCAAGCCCCTCTCATAAACTTCTCTTGTTATGGGGACACTCAAAGGGTCTGCGCCGCACATTTTTTCAACTACCGCATCCAGAGCGTTAGTTTCAGCGGAACAGAATATGCGGTTAATTTTTCTTGTCCGGCCGTTTACGGGCCCGTCCCCCTCCATTGCCTCTATTGCATCCATAACTGTAAAATCGGGTTTAACAACGGAATATAGATCCGCAATCGCGCACGCGAATTTTTCCGGATGAGGCGCCCTTTTATGAAAAATGCTTTTAGCCAGGCCAGGAACCACTCCCATCATATTCTTGACTCCCAGGGTAAAAACAGTCAATGAGTGAGTCTTAAGTTTGGGAAGGTTTATAACAGTATCGTATTTAAGATAGTTTTCCGGAAGGCTTATTTCCCTGTAAACAGTTCCGCCTTTAATTTTTACCTGACGGGTAGGGCTCCCGTCAAATATTTCAAATTTTATACCCATTTCTTCGGCTACTTTGAGAAGCCCTGTCTTACCTGCAGCTTCCAGGGCGTTTTTTCTGCCCCAACCTGAAGGGCTGTCTCCGATAGCGCATTCCCCGCCCAGCTCCATTACTATCTCTGCTACCGCCTTTACAACAACAGGGTGAGTGGTAACATTCCTGCCGGGCTCGTGAGCCTGAAGCATATTAGGTTTAAGAAGAACTTTCTTGCCGTAAAAATCCTCCCGCGTGAAATAGCTCCGCAGTATATCCCTGACAGGACCGCCTTCATAAGATTCCGTTCTGTATATCTCTACCCTGGGTCTTATCATCTCAGGACCTGGGGTGATACCTGCTGTGCATTTCTTTAATATTTCTTCTGTTCACGTGAGTATAAATCTGGGTTGTATCTATATTTGAGTGGCCCAGGAGAACCTGTATGCTTCTCAAGTCAGCTCCATGTTCCAGAAGATGAGTGGCAAAAGTATGCCTGAGTGTATGGGGAGCTATTGATTTCTTTATTCCCGCCCTTTTAGCGCAGCGCTTTATGAGCCTCCATATGCCTTCACGGCTCATAGGCGCGCCGCGGTGGCCCCTGACAACAAACCCCTCATTTATGCCTTTTTCAGAAAAATATCTTTTCATAAGACGGGCAGTTTTTACCGAAAACGGAACAAACCTTTCCTTTCTACCCTTTCCTATTACTTTTATCCACTTTTCATTTAAATCTATATCCGAAACCTTCAAAGCTGAAAGTTCACTCACTCTCATACCGGTGGAATAAAGAATCTCAAGTATAAAGTGTTCCTTTATGTTTGCGGAAGCAGATATGAACAATTCGATTTCATCTTCCGTAAGTACAACGGGAAGTTTTTCCTCAAGACGCGGCCCTCCTATATCCGAAGCAGGGCTGGAATCAATTATATTATCAAGAACCATAAACTTCAAAAAACTTTTAATTGCGGCCAGCAGGCGTGAAATGGAAGGGGCGCCCAGGGTTTTCCTTCTTTCTATAAGATAATCCATTATATGGTTTCTTTTAAGCTTATCCAGGGGAACTCCGCGCTCATCCAGAAAAGAGGCAAAGCCTTCTACATCTCTGCGGTATGCCTGAAGAGTATTGCCGGAACACCCTCTCTCAACGTAAAGATAATTTATGAAGCCTTCTATTATCTTTTTATCATTTAACAAAAGGGTTATTTTCCTTTTCCCATCCGACTGAAGTTTCCGGACCGTGCCCCGGATATATCTTTGTATCGTCAGGTAAAGTAAATATTTTCTCCCTGATGCTTTTTTCGAGTTTCTCCCAGCTTGACCCCGGAAAATCAGTCCTTCCTACAGAACTCATAAATACTGTATCCCCGCAGAATAGAGAGCCGGGAAGATATACCGAAATAGCTCCGGGAGAGTGTCCCGGAGTAGAAAGTATTTTAAGGAAAGTTCCCCCCAGTTCTGGTTCTTCGGATTCATCTATAAACCTGTCGGGAGATTCAATCTCAGAGGGGAGTCCGGGTATATGCAGAAACGACATCTGATCTATTATCTCTTCTTCTCCTTTTCCGGCAAGTATCTCCGCGCCGGTCTTTTTTTTCAGGTAGGAAGCACCTCCCGTATGGTCTATATGGCAATGCGTATAAATAATATACTTAAGCCGGCAGGCAGATTTCTTTATCTCATCAAATATCAGGTCACCTTCATCAGCCGGATCAATTACGGCTGCCTCACCGCCTCCGGTGAGCAGATAACAGTTTGTAGCAAGAGGGCCTAATGTAAGGCAGGTAAAATTCAACTTACTTATCAGGAAAGAGCTTTGCCCTTACCTGTTTATCAAGCTCCTTTTTAATTTTTTCGTTCTGCTGCAGGAACTCGATTGAGTTTGTCCTGCCCTGTCCTATCTGGGTATCTTTGTAGGAATACCAGGTTCCGCTTTTTTCTATTAATTTATGTTCCAGTCCAAGATCAAGAAGTGTCCCTTCATAAGAGACGCCCTGCCCGTAAATAATATCAAACTCCGCCTTTTTGAATGGCGGGGCGACCTTATTCTTGACAACCTTGACACGGACCCTGTTTCCAATACTGTCAGTCCCCGACTTTATTGCGCCGATCCTTCTGATGTCAAGTCTTACGGAAGAATAGAATTTAAGGGCCCTGCCGCCCGGCGTTGTTTCGGGATTTCCAAACATAACACCTATTTTCTCTCTTATCTGGTTTACAAATATTGTAGTAGTGGTCGACTTTGAAATAGTAGCGGTAAGTTTCCTGAGAGCCTGGGACATAAGGCGCGCCTGAAGCCCGACGTGGGAATCGCCCATTTCACCTTCAAGTTCCGCCTTGGGTACAAGGGCGGCTACACTGTCAACAACTATCACATCAACCGCACCGCTGCGTACCAGGGCCTCGGTAACTTCCAGGGCCTGCTCCCCGAAATCAGGCTGTGATATAAGAAGGTTGTCAACATCAACTCCTATGTTTTTTGAATACACGGGGTCAAGCGCATGCTCGGCATCTATATATGCAGCGTTGCCCCCCTGCTTCTGGGCATTAGCTACTATTTCAAGGGCAAGTGTTGTCTTTCCGGATGATTCGGGGCCGAATATCTCCACCACGCGACCGCGCGGTATCCCGCCGACGCCAAGAGCCATGTCCAGGGTAAGAGAACCAGTGGGAATGGCAGCTATCCCCGGCCTGTATTTTTCATCGCCGAGGCGCATTATGGATCCTTTGCCGAATCTGCTTTCCAGCTGTTTTACGGTTCTTTCAAGCGCCTTTTGTTTCTTGTCGTCTGTCATTTTAATTTCTCCTTGAAATTCTAACTTACAGATGTATTATTATTCTCAATATTAAATTCGTGACAATGCCGGCGTATATGTCGTCAAGCATTATTCCCAGCCCGCCGGCTACAACCTGAAGCTTGTTTATCGGATATACTTTTACAATATCAAGAAACCTGAATATTACAAGGCCTATTATTACATACTCAAGCCTTTTGGGAAGAAAAGCCATAGCTATCAGAAAACCTACAATCTCATCTATGACGACTTCCGGAGGGTCTATTTTCCCTTTGATCTGTTCTGTTTTTCCTGCCGTTATTACTCCAATAAAAGAAAGAAGTATGAGCATTGTCCAGTAAAAGGCCGGGTCCACGGGCAGAAATATATAGAAAAGAGCTGCCGCGGCAAGCGAGGCAACCGTTCCCGGAGCCGGGACTTTCTCGCCTATATAAAAACCTGTTGCTATAAATTTCACTAACCATTCCATGTTTTTTCCTCCTGTATTTTTACGGTTTATTACTCCGCGTTATTATATCTATATTATTCTTTATGTAAACTGCGCCCGAATATACTGTATATGCGGAAACTATTGCAAGAAGCGGATAAACAGATCCAAGCCACCTATCTATAATTATAAAAATAATTATAACCGCAACTGCCGTCATCTGAAGAGCTGTTTTAATTTTTCCTTCCTTTTCAGCCCCTACAACTATTCCCTTTGAAGAGGCAAACGACCTGAAAGCGTTTATAATAAACTCCCTGCATATAATTACTATGACAGGCCACACAGGAAGATAAACGGGTTCCTTCACAAGGAAAATTATAAGAGCAGTGCAAATAAAAAGCTTATCGGCAAGGGGGTCAAGAAACTTGCCGAGTGAAGATACTTCCTGTCTTTTCCTCGCGATTTTACCGTCAAGAAAATCCGTAGCTGCGGCTATCAGAAGCAGGGCAAGAGACGCAACCATAAAGTAAGGATTCTCCGATGCAAGGAAAAACCCGAATGGTATTACAAGAAACGCCCTGGCAGCTGTTAATTTATTTGCTAAATTCTTTTGTAAATTCAAGTTCGTTTACCCAGCCCGCGCTTCCGCTGTCTATATCAACCCGTGTAAATTCCGCATCCGGCCTGTTGCGGTAGTAAAGGTCCATGCCGCGCGTGTATCCTATCCTTATTCTGAGAGACTCATCAGCTGTATAATACCTGGTTGACGGCGCGGTCAGCAGGGATTCCTCTATCATTACCCCATCCGCCAAGACCCGGACCCAGGTAGGCTGACTGACAACTGTCCTGATTTCCACCATTTCCGGAGCCGGCGCTTCAGGTGCGGATAACTGAACTTCTATTTCCCTTCCCACCCTGTTCAGATAAATGCCGGCCAGGGACATAAGAAGGACCAGTATGAGCGCCACACCGATGATTTTAGGCAACGGGGACTGCGTATGTTTCTCGGGGACCTGCAGTTTATCGGCGCCGGGGAAAATAGGCGAGATCTCATCCAGTTTAATTTCAGCCGTATGATCTATTTCAACACCCAGAAACTCCGCATAATTCTTAAGAAAACTTCTGGCGTAAAAGGAAGAAGCAAAGAAGGAATAATTTTCTTCCTCAAGAGCCTTTATTTTTTCAGGGCTTATATTTAATTTAGCCGCAGCATCCTTTACAGTTAAATCTTTTTTTATTCTTGTTTTTTTTAAATTTTCTCCGGTACTCATCAGTTTTCTATCCTTATAAAGTTTACGTTATCCGGCGGAATGAAAATAAATCTTTCTTTTTCAACCCCGGAATTAATCCTGTAGTTTTCAAATTCCGTAACAGAAGAAGCATATTCAGATACTACCGCGGTCTTAAGCGGCCTAAGCGTTTCTGAATCAAATTCTATAATCATTTCAGTGTACTCCCTGGCGGTGCGGGGAACCGCTCTTATAGAAATTGTATCGTTTCCAGTTTCCTTTAATTCAAGACGATGCGAGTTTTCCAGATTTTCAAGTCCTGACGAAGAATATATGAGAGATACCGAGACCCCTAATATCTCATCGTTGTAGTCAGTTTTTCTGGCAACTGCCTGCCTTATCCGCGGTGTATAGGTTACCAGATCTTTACCGTCAAAATATAATTCCTGCCTTACGGGTTCTGTATACCTCACATGAAAAAAATTTGGCCTTTTATAAACCACTTCGGCCTTAACTGTATCTGTGGCCCCGGCTACAAAAACCTTCTGAGTAAATTCAAAAGATATGTCATTAATTTCTGAAACTTCAGATTTAAATGCGTCGGCAAAACCTTCAAAAGAATCAACGGCAAAGACGGTTGTAATTGCCTGAAAAAAAAGCAAGGATGAAAATATGAAAACTTTAATTTTCACCTATTTCCTCCAGGTATTCATTTCCTACAAGTATTTGTCTTGGCTTTGTCCCCTCTTCGGGTCCAACAACGCCGTTTTTATCCATTGTATCTATTATTCGGGCAGCGCGGTTGTATCCTATTCTAAGTTTTCTCTGAAGCAGCGAAATGGAGGCCTTCCTGGTCTTGAGTATAACCTTTACTGCCTCCGGGTAGAGCTCGTCTTCATAGTGTGTTTCCTTTTCTTTTTCCTCGACAGTTTTTTTAATATCATAATCGCTGTATTCGTCGGCCGGAACATTCTGTTTCAAATATTTTACAACTTCTTCTATCTCACCCCGGGTCATAAAAGATCCCTGAATCCTGAGAGGCTGGGGAAGGCTTGGAGGCAGATAGAGGAGATCACCTTTTCCAAGAAGTTTTTCAGCACCGTTTACATCCAATATGGTACGTGAATCAACCCCGCTGAGGACATTAAAAGCTATCCTTGCCGGAAGGTTTGCCTTTATAAGGCCCGTTATTACGTCTACTGAAGGCCTCTGCGTCGCCAGCACCAGATGTATTCCGACAGCCCGGGACATCTGCGCAAGACGCACTATTGAACGTTCTACTTTATCCTTGGCAAGC